>JBAVIK010000344.1:0-4340 GCA_049686815.1 Acidimicrobiia bacterium
GGGGGGCGCTGTGCCCCCCACCCCCCTTTCTAGGCAAACCTCAGGTAGTACCTCTCATATGTGATAGGAATCCGCTCATCTTTGACCGCACGTGACCTCAACCACCAACCCGGTTCATGCTCAGCAAGACCTGTTCGACTTCCTGGGGGTTCCACGGCGGATAGAACACCATCGTGTAGAGGTCGCAACGCTCGCCCGGCGCCTCAAACCATCCGGCAACCCATGTCCCATCGGGATGGGGGCCAACCGCGGCACGTGTCCCGTCGATTTCGGTTTCACCCTTCTCCGCCGGCCAGTCGATCGGGGGCAAAGTGCCACGTACCAGCGCGATTGCCACGGAGCCGTCGGTCCGTCCAAAAAAGGTGGTCTGGGTGCCACCCACCGAGGTCCAAACGTCGGGCTCCAGACCGGATGGATCGAAACCGGCCTCATTCACATTCACTGGGAGGAACGTGACCTCATACGGCGCAGGAGGACACTCGTCAACAGCAGGCGCCAGTGTCGTGGTCGTCGTATCCGAAGATGCGGTCGTTGAACCGGAGATGATGGTGGTAGTGGTTGGTTCGACTCCGGTCGAGGCGCAAGCGACCACGAGCAAGAAGACCCCGGCTGACAACATCCGCATGAATCGGTGATGATATGGACAAGGGCGCCCCTATCTCCGTCTATCGCTCAAAGATGAGCGGATTGGGACCGTATATGAGCGGTATTACCTGAGGTTTGCCCTGGCGAGGTCAACGGTATTACCTGAGGTTTGCACTGGCGAGGTCAGCGGAACGCCCTGATGAAGCCGTCACGAGAGCCCAGGAAGATGGTGCCCGCCAACACCGCGGGGGTCGCCTCGAGACATGACTCGCTGACCTGGAGCGACCAGCTGAGATTCGGAGCGAGGGGGTCGGTGAGCGAGTAGCCCCGCAACTCCCCGAGACACGTGGCCACCACCAAAGTGTCATCGATGACAACCGGGGACGACCACGAGTGCCAACCGACCTCATCGCTCCACACCACCTCACCCGTCCCTGAATCGACGGCAAGCAAGTCGCCGAGGTGGGTGTTGACATACAACATCCCCTGATGCAGTGCCGGTGTCGCCCAGATTCCTGAGTCCGAGGTCCCGCTGGTCAGGTCGATACCCCAAACCCGTGGGTCACCGTCGGTGTACGGGTCGAGTTTGATCAGCTGGCCCACCTCGAGGTTGCGTTCGCGCTCGACTGTTCCCATCTGAGAAGGCTCATGCTCGATCGACACATACAGAAACCCCTCCTCATCGACGATCATCGTGGCGTCGATGTCTCCACCGGCGTAATAGTCGAAGACGATGGGTGCCTCACCGGAACGAATGTTGGACACATCCAGCCCGACGATCCGGCCCCCTGAGTTGGAGAAATATATCCGCTGCTCGAAGGCAACCACGGAAGACTCGATGGACACGTTTCGACCCGACTTTGCGAGCAACTCGTCGTTGTACCCGGGCATCGAGAACAGCAGTTCCGGGTCGACGTTGGCAAGCCCGTTATCCAGGATCTCCCGATTCAGCTCGAAGGCGAAGAACCAACCGTTCTCACCCCCCTCATACATGATGTCGTCGATGATCACCGGGTTGCCGTCCCAGTCGTTGTTCCAGATTCCGTTCACCGAGTTGGCGTTGAGACTCCACAGTTGCTCGGGCTCTTCACGATCGAGTGCAACGATGCGAAGCAGGTTGTCCCGCGATCCGAAGTAGATGAATGGATAGCCGTCGGGGTCGAGGGTGACACTCCCCTTTATCAAGTCACCCGTCTCGAATTTGGGTCTCAACGCCTCCCCGGTAACACCATTTACAAAATGCACAGACCGGTCGTAGGCTCCGAAGATCACCTCTACGTGACCGTCCTCGCGCTGGTAGGCGACCGGCTGGCCGGTCCAGCCCATTCCACACCAGACCTTCGATTCGCCTGCCACCGATGAGGTGCTGCACATCGCAGTACGCGGATATCGCCAAACCTGGGCAGGCGAAGACGAGAGCGGACCGGAGCCGTAGTAGGTCCGGGTAGGGCTTCCACGAAACATCGTCACCCCTTCGACGCTTCCCCATGGCTGACCAACTGTCCAGCCCGGAATCGTGTCTGGGTCTCGCTGAGGCAGGGTGGTGCTGGCAGTCGTAGTCGGCTCCGGCAGGGTGGACGCCGGAGCCTCCGTTGGTGGTGGCACCTTTCCCTCGTTCTTTGGTGACGTGGTGGCAGGAATCTCGACGGCCACAGTGCCCCGGTTGTCGTCGCCGATCTCAGGTCCGAGGAGCGAGAAGGCAACTACACCAAGCGTGATCCCAACAGCCACCACGATTAGAACGGGGACCCAGCGCTCCCGCATCCGCTCAGGCTCCAGGTTGACAGGAAGCCTCAGCCTTGAGGACGGGGTGCCCGTGGGTCTCGATGTACGCCGGGATCAGACAAGCCTCGATTTCCCCTTCAGGGCTCACTTCGACTCTCGCCACGGCGGTGGTCGCACTTGGTATCGAATTCTGGGGCCAGACGAAGTTCCCCAACCCCCAAAACACAGCAGCCCCGTTGACCATCTCGAACGGCCCGAGACGATGCTGATGATGTCCAAAGATCACATTGGCTCCGGCCTCGATCATCGCCTCAGCTCGTTCGATGTCATCGGGTCGCGGCTCGGTGTCGAGTTCCCGACCCCAGTGGATGGTCACCACAACGAAGTCGGCGACCTCCTTCGCTGCCGCAACTGCCTCGACCATCTCATCGACGTGGTCCCCGCTTCTCATGCCTGCTCGATCGTCGGTGGCGTACCAACTGTCGGAAGGGGCTACGCCACCGAATCCGACCACCGCAACGGTCCAGCCGTTTACGTCGAACAATGCAGGAGCGCCGGCCTCATCGAGGTCCTTGCCTGCACCAACCGGGGCCACGCCGGCGGCGATCAGCTGAGCCCGCCCGTCGACCAGAGCCTCTTTGCCATAGTCACCCGAGTGGTTGTTGCCCATGTTGGCGACGTCGATGCCGTTGGCGCTGATTGAAGGAAGCACCTCAGTGGGACATCGGAACGTGAAAGCCTTGTCCAGCCGCTCACCGATGTCCGACGGGACGCACTCGAGGTTGATCACGGTGAGGTCGTCGTCAACGAACAGACCGTCGAGCCCCGACCAGGCATGGTCCCAGCCCTCGGATCGCAGTACCGGGATATAGGAGGGATCGACTGCGACATCCCCTGTCCCATGGATCACCAGAGCGCCCTTTTGCTCCTCAGTGGTCGTGGTTGAGCCTGGAACGGTGGTGGTGGTAGTCGGTGGGATCGTGGTCGTTGGTGGAATCGTGGTGGTCGTTGTCTCGATCGCCACCGGGATCGTCGTTGTCGGTGGAGTTTCGGCGGCCGCCCACCATGTAAAGGAGAGGACGCCCAGGAGGGCACCTCCAACGAGCACCACAAGAGTTTTGAATACGGAAGCGGACACGGCGCCCAAAGGCTAAATCGGAGAGCGGGCTATCCGGTGTTGTTCAAGGAGAACGATGGGAGACGTTCCAGGCAATCGAGACCACAAGTCAGAGAATCTGACTCAGGAACAGCTTGGTCCTCTCCTCTTGAGGATTCGTGAAGAAATGCTCGGGCGGCCCAACCTCGACTATCTGACCGTCCGCCATGAAAACGACCCGGTCGGCGACTTCACGGGCGAACCCCATCTCGTGAGTGACCACGATCATCGTCATGCCCTCCCGGGCCAGATCCTTCATCGTGTCGAGCACTTCACCCACCATCTCCGGGTCAAGAGCCGATGTCGGCTCGTCGAACAGCATCACTTTGGGACGCATCGCAAGTGATCGAGCAATGGCTACACGCTGTTGCTGACCACCGGAGAGTTGACCCGGGTACTTCTTCGCTTGCTCAGGGATCCTCACCCGCTCGAGCAACTCCATCGCAAGCGCCTCGGCCTCTGCCTTGGGCACACGACGCACCTGTCGTGGCGCCAGTGTGATGTTGTCCAGAACCGAGAGATGGGGAAACAGGTTGAATTGCTGGAAGACCATCCCGGTCTCCCGACGGATCTCCTGGATGTTCTTGATGTCACCAGAGAGCTCGGTGCCGTCCACGGTGATGCGTCCGGCATCATGCTCGTCAAGCCTGTTGATGCATCGGATCATCGTCGACTTGCCCGATCCGGAAGGACCGATGACGACGACGACCTCTTGGCGCGCCACGTTCAAGTTGATGTTCGAAAGGGCCTGGAACGAGCCAAAGAACTTGTCGACCCCGATCAATTCGATCATCACGTCGCCCTGTACGGCGGTGGCATCGGCGAAGACGCCAGAATTGGTATCAGTCATCTTGTTCCAACTCCCAGTTTTCTC
>JBAVIK010000345.1:0-5442 GCA_049686815.1 Acidimicrobiia bacterium
CCGTATGGCCGTACGGAGCCGGCTTGGCTCCGGTCATGCCAGAGCATGTTTGGTCAGATTTGATCCCAGGAACCACCAGAGACGGTCTCTACCAAATGGACGGGTCTGTTGATGTTGCCGGAGGTCCCCTGGAGCTGTCGTCAGTTTCCGACAGCTTGGTGGTTTCCGAGGCAAATCCCGGATATCCAGCGTCTGGTCGGCCGGACGTCGTTTCCTATCACATCTTTGAGAATGAGGAGGCAGCTATCGCTGCCCTCCAGTCCGACCAAATCGACACTTTTCTCTCCCCAAAAGGCCTGACTGCCGAGCAGGTCGGAGTGCTGGCGCCGCACTCCGAAATCACCGTTCAGGCCAGTCCTGCGAACGGGGTTAGATATCTGGGCTTCAACCTGACCCGCCAGCCCATGGCCGACCACGCTTTCCGCGATGCTCTCGCCTTGGTTCTCGACCGAGAAGAGCTTGCCGTTCAGACCGGAACTGGGGGAGTGGCGGCCTATACATTCATAGGGACTGCAAACAGTCGCTGGCAAGATGAGACCCTCGCGGCAGCTCAAACAGCCCGATATCAGGAGTCCTTTCCATCGCGTTTCGCTGCCGCGGTTGCGGGGCTCGCTGAGGCGGGATATAGCTGGGAGTCCGTTCCAGCAATCGACGAAAGTGGAAGTGTTGCGCCCGGGAGTGAGCTTCAGATCAGGGGCCTGAAGCCCGCTCCTCTGACAATCCTCACTTCTGGAGACGCATATGATCCGGCACGGCCCGACTATGTGGACAAGATCGCCGAAACCCTCGGATGGTTCGGATTCGACGTAAGACCGGTGGAAACCGATTTCGACTCCGTGGTCGACCTGACGTTCACCCCCAGCGATGACGGGCTGATTCAATACGACATGTATTTGCTCGGATGGACGTTGGGGAGTCCCGCCCTCCCCGGGTACTACCGGGACCTCTTCGCGACCGGAGGCGCGATGAACAACACCGGATACTCGAGTGGGGTTTTCGATGGCCAGCTTGCCGAATATGAGGCCGCCACCGATCAGGAACAAGCGCACAATTCGCTCTGGGCCATGGAGAAGACCCTCGGAATCGATCTTCCCTACCTGCTGCTCTACACCAGCTCGATCAACGAGGCTTACCGTGCCGACAGGGTCGCCTACGGTGAAATCGGAGTCGGCGGAATTCAGGGGCGGCTAGGGGCGATCGAAGTGGTGAAGCCGGTCGACTGAGACCTGGTGGTTAGCCTCACGACGTGACGGCTGAGCAAGTCAGCGACAGGATCTTCACGATCCCCAACATCGTCTCCTTCGTGAGGCTTCTCGGGGTGCCCGTCTTCTGGTGGGTGCTGCTGGTCGAAGACAACATTGCTCTGGCCGCTTTACTCATATTTCTCATCGGGTGGACCGACTGGATCGACGGGTATCTGGCCCGCCGTTTGAACCAAGTATCGAAGCTTGGGAAGGCGCTCGACCCCGTCGCCGACCGTTTGATGATCGCCTCGGCTGTGATCGGGGGGCTGATCGTCGACGTTGTCCCTGTGTGGATCGGGGTTCCCCTGATCGCCCGTGAGGTCTTCATGGGGCTTGTGACGCTTTATGTGTTCGCCAAGGGAGGGGGGACTCTCGCGGTGCGGTATTTCGGCAAGCTCGCCACCTTCTTGATCTATGGCTCGATTCCGGCGTTCTATCTTGCTGCAGCGGGTTTTCTCGAGGTATTGATGTCAATTGTTGCCTGGGTGACTGCAGTAGTGGGGCTGACGCTGTATTGGCTGGTGGCCTTCCAATACGTCGGTGACGCCCGGACTGCGATCGCGGAATTAGAGTCACCGATCAACGCCGAGGAGAGTTGATGAACGCACCAGAGGATCTGCTCTACACAGCGGAGCACGAATGGATCAGCCAGTTGAGTGACCACAGGGTTCGGCTCGGCATCACCGACTACGCACAAGACCAGTTGGGGGACGTTGTGTACGTTGAGCTCCCCACGGTTGGCACAGAAGTCGCCAAAGAGGATCTCCTTGCTGAAATCGAGAGCACCAAGTCCGTGGGTGAGGTCTACGCGCCCTTTGCGGGCACGGTCGTGGCCGTAAACGAGGCGGTAGCCAATTCTCCAGAACTGGTCAACACCAGCCCATACGACCAGGGATGGCTCGCAGAACTCGATGTTGCCGGCGACATCGGTGGTGAACACATGCTCAACGCTGCCGCATACAAAGAGCTCACGGAATAGCGATTCCCGGCACACCGTCGGGTGTTACCTATCATCTCCAAACATGACGGATGAGCGCGTCCCAGAGTCGAAAGCTGAGGTAGAGGTCGAAACCGATCCGACGGTTTTCTACGTCCCGATTTCCGATCGGGCAGATCACCCTCTGACCAGGGAAGAGGCTTCGCATGTCGAGGGTCTCAGCGGGTTCGCATTGGTGGTTGAACGCGGCCCGCGCACAGGCATGACCTACTTGCTCGCCCAGGGCGGCACGACTGTCGGGAGACATCCGGGCAGTGATATTTTCTTGAACGATGTCACAGTCTCACGTCACCATTGTCGTTTCGTGGTCTCCGATGAGGAGATCTCGGTTGAGGA
This sequence comes from Acidimicrobiia bacterium, assembly GCA_049686815.1. GTDB lineage: Bacteria > Actinomycetota > Acidimicrobiia > Spongiisociales > ZC4RG35 > JBAVIK01. Next base: position 2,578 of record JBAVIK010000345.1, read on the forward strand.
CAGCGGATCGACCAATGGCACCTACCTGAACGAGGATCGTGTCGATCAGGCGAAGCTGAAAGCAGGGGACGAAGTCTTGGTGGGCCGTTTCCACTTTGTAGTGGCATATGGCGACGCCTGACAACGGCGCACTCAGCATCGGTGAGGTCATCAATCTCCTCAGGGATGACTTTCCCGATGTGTCAGTGTCAAAAATTCGATTTCTGGAAAGTCAGGGCTTGATCGATCCCCAACGGTCCGCAAGTGGCTACCGACAATTCGATCCCGATGACGTAGCGCGCCTCCGATTCATCCTTCAACAACAACGTGATCACTTCCTCCCGCTCAAGGTGATCAAGTCGAAGCTGACTCTTTGGGAACGGGGCGAGGACCCCGGGTCGCACGAGTCGGCGCCGACTTCTTCTCTGGAGGATGAAGGCGAACCGCTCGATCGCAGCGATTTGCTGAAACGGTCAGGGCTGACCGAGCAAGAACTGAGCGCGCTTGTTGACGTCGGCTTAGTTCAAACTGTGCCAGGAACCACTGTCTTTCCGGCCGAGGCCGGGGTGATCGGTGCCGAGGCCAAGCGGCTCATGGAGCAGGGATTCGAGCCGCGCCATCTGCGGACGATCAGACTTTCTGTTGACCGCGAGGCCGATCTGCTCAATCAGTTGGTTGCCCCCCTCGCCAAAGCAAGGAATGCCGACAGTCGCGCCCGGGCTAAGGACATTCTCGAAACCTGCTCTGACTCGATCAGGGTCATGCATCGGGCTCTACTTGCATCTGAGCTGAGACACAACCTCTCCCAATGACCGGCAATCGCTTTCTGGTCACCATTCTGGCGGTGATGACTGTCCTTCACGCGACACCCGCGTTGGCGGCACCTCTCACCTTTCCCACCCACGTCGAGGACGGGTTCCCAGTTGATGGACCACCATCTGTCACAGCTGCGAGTTGGATTCTCTATGACGAATCGAGCGACACGGTTTTGGCGTCATTTCTTCCGAATCAGGAGCGGGCCATGGCGTCGGTCACCAAGATCATGACGGCCCTCCTCGCGTTCGAGCGTGGAGACATGAATGATCTCGTCACGATCTCGCGGAGAGCGGCCGACACAGGAGAGCGAGAGATCGATCTCGTGGCAGGGGAACAACTGACCTTGGGTGCGTTGGTACGAGCCGCAATGATCCATTCAGCAAACGACGCGGCTACTGCAATAGCCGAACACATTGGCGGTTCTGTCGAGGGATTTGTGGATCTCATGAATCAACGCGCCCTCCAGCTCGGATTGACGGAGACCTCATTTGCCAACCCTCACGGTCTCGACGCCCCGAATCACTATTCGAGCGCTCGTGACCTTCTCGACCTGGCGCGCGCCGCCATGGCCTACGAGGAGTTTCGAGACATAGTCCGGTCCAGGGTCGTCGTCTTCCCAGACGGTCCGGACGGATCGAAGCGAAGAGGAACCACGACCAATCTCACGCTCGGCGAGTACGAGGGAATGTCGGGCATCAAGACTGGATTCACCTCCCAGGCCCTTCTCACTTTCGTGGCCACGGCCGAGCGCGATGGGCGAAGGCTCTATGCCGTTGTCCTCGGGTCCGAGGGCCGACGGCAGCACTTTGCCGATGCCGAAGAGCTATTCGACTACGGATTCGAGCAACTCGGAATCTATGGCAGCCTTTCCGTCGGAACGCCATACGTATCTCGCGAGCCCCGAATCGAGCCGAATCCATTGCTCGTCGAGTCGAACCTCGAAACGTTCGTTCATTTGTCCTCCCAGGGACTATTGACAACGCCACCCGGACCGACAGGCCCGGCGCCGGCCGTCGAGCCGACACCCGTCACGGTCGTGAACCGACAACCTGAGGAAGCACCTGAATCGATCCTCTCTGCTTTTGCCTTCTGGTGGCGCAGTCGTGGCGGCAATAACGGTGCGTGAGTTTGGTTTCGCCACCGAGGCGATCTCAGATGCTGAGTTGGCGTCGAGAGTATCGGAAATGGGGGAAGCGATCTCTTTTGACTATCAAGGCCGAGCCCCTCTTTTTGTCGTGATGCTCGTCGGAGCCGTGCCTTTTGCTGCTGATCTTGTACGACAAGTCTCTGAGCCGTCAGAAGTTGATTTCCTCGGTCTGAATCGTTTTGGCGAGAGCGGGCGGATCGGGATCGCCATGGACCTCTCCCTCCCAGTGCTCGATCGAAACGTGGTCATCGTTGACGACATCATCGACACCGGTCTCACATTGAGCGTCTTGAAAAAGATGATGATCGACCGGGGCGCGGGCAGCGTTTCCACCGCGGCCCTTTTTGACAAGTCACGTCGGAGGGTGACAGATGTTTCGATCGAATATCGCGGATTCGAAGTCGGTGACGAGTTTCTCGTCGGGTATGGGCTCGACTGGAAGGGTTACTACCGGAATCTCAAATCAATCTGGGCGGTGTTGGATATGGAGGCTTTCGTGGACGACCCGTTGATCCTCGCCAGGGAGCTATCACAGGTCTGACCTCTGGGCGATGTGGCTCACCGGTGATAACCTCGACAAATGGCAGGTGACTCCAAGCTCGTACCTCTCGAGATCGTCGGGGTCAGGGTCGAGTTGCCCTCGAACCAACCGATCGTTCTTCTCCGTGAGCGCGACGGGTCTCGTTACCTCCCGATCTGGATCGGGGCCAGCGAAGCCACGGCGATTGCGACTGCGATGGAGGGCATCCAGCCGCCGAGACCACTGACCCATGATTTGATGCGGTCGGTTCTGGATGCGTTGGGAGCCTTGGCGGTCAGAGTCGTCATAACGGAGATGAGGGACTCAGTGTTCATCGCCGACCTAGCTCTCGATCTGTCCGGTGATGAGGTCAAGGTGTCATCCCGACCCTCAGATGCCATCG
>JBAVIK010000346.1:0-6050 GCA_049686815.1 Acidimicrobiia bacterium
GGCTATCGGATCGTCGAAGTCCCGGTGATGGTCGAGGAGATGCGATTGGCAAGATCTTCGCTTATCAAACGAGCGCCCCGGACCGTGGCCGGGTTGTTCACGATTCGGAAGCTGCTGAAGAACCGGCCGATTTAGCCCGACGCCAAACCACGACGCCACCGACTACCAGGCCGAGAATTCCTACGACCGTCAGGACTTCGCCGAATGACTCGGCCCAAGTGTTTTCGAACACGAGTTCCACTTCGGTGGATGTGGGGACGACCACCATCAACGACGGTGAAGCACGCCAGGGACCCAGTGCTCCCTTTGCATGCCAATTGGGGAAGTAGGAGATCTTGACCAGATGAGGCATGCCGACCGCCTCGGTGGAAAATGAGATGCGATGGTTCTCTATGACAATATTGCTCACTTCGCCCCCCGACGGAAGCTCGACGTCGGGGCGTTGGTCGAGACTCGCGATTCTCGGCCAACTAGCGGGGCCGCCTGCGACCACCCACTTATCCATGTTCTCGACGTCTTCGTACCACTCGAGCGAGAAGTCGTGGAATGAGGGAAGCGGCTCGCCATCGCTCCCGAGCACCGTCTCGGAACCGATCAAGGCGCTGAAAGCTCCCCGCTCAGGCACGTCGTAGACAGCCGGCAGGTGTGTGGCCACTTCCACCTTCTGCGTTTCGGGCAACCTGTAGATGTGGAATGGCTCGGTCGTCGTGATCTTCTCAAAGCCTTCGAGCCCGTCGGCCTTCTCGGCTGCCTCCGGAGTGAATGAGACGTAGTAGTCGACGCCGTAGACATCCATGTGCTTCAAACCACGTTCCATGTCGAAAGAGTGATACTTCAGCCCCGGGATTGGGTTCGACGACTGATACGACATCTCTGAATGGTTGATGAAATGAAACGGTGTCGTCAGCGACGATTCGAAGTAGAGGCCTTCCATCGACTTCTGCGACCCCTCCGTCCAGTAGGGAATCAACATGGGAGCCATCGGAGTGCCGTACTTGTTCAGACCATTGTTGTTTTCCCACATCACACGTCCATCGGGAAGCTTGTTCAGCTCCACCATCAAGGCGTTGTACTCCGGCCAAGGCTCCTTGGCTTCATAGCCTTCGTAATTCCATTTCGACCACCCGTCGACGAAGGTGACCCCGGCCGTCGCGCCGAGAACGACGATCGCCATGGCGGTCGTTGTCAAGAAGCTCCTCGAGTCGACGGTCTTCGGCACAAATAGGGTCGCTGCCACCACCAACACCCCGACCAAGGCGACAATGGTCCATGCCCACCGTGGAAACTCCGACGCGTCAGCGATTAGCCCCGTCGCAACTGCAAATGCCACGGCAATGATGCCACTTGCCCAGTACCTCGAGATTCGCGCCGGTACTCGACGTGACAGCCAAACGACGGCAGCGCCAAAGCCGATGGCAGCAAATAGGGCGACGCCGAAGTACCAATACGGCAGGAGTCGACCATTCCAGAGTTTCCATCGCTCGCCTCCGAAAGTATCCGGAAGAAGCTCGGGGAGAATGTTGGGCAGGGGGAAGTACAAGACCGGCAGCAATGTCGCGGCGATTATTGGCGCAGCGCGAGATGTCTTACGGAGTGCCCAGATCGCTCCCGGGATCGCAACGGGCAGCAACAACCACAGCTCCACGGGGAATATCTCCTCCCAGCGACTGAGCGGTGTCCAAGCCATATCCGAAGTGAGGCCAATTCGCGCGACCAGTGGCAGAGCCCAGAATGCGGCGATGGCGAACCCCCATATCCAGACAGCGAGAGTCCTCCAGAACCCCTTGCGCCAGGCGAGGACAAACAGTGATGCGAATATCACGACGATCGTCGTCAGGATGTGAGAGAGAGCGGTGAGGGCCAGGGCGATGGCAGCCCACTTGAGGTATTTGCGATCTTCGCGAACCGCTTTGATGAGCAGACCCAGATATACGAGCGAGAGCGCAAACGACCACGAATACGAGAACTCCCCGGCCAGCGTGGAAGCGATGTTGCCGCCGTAGATCGAGAAACTCTCGTAAAAGGCAAATACCGCACCGGCCCCCGCCGCTATCACCGAGACATGCCGACCAAGCGTGATCGCACGACAGTGGAAATAGATGGCCGCGGGAAGAGCGACCAAGCCCAAGAGAGTGACCAACTTGAAGGCGACCCCATACGGGAGAAAGACGTCGAGAGCCACAATCGTCAGAGACGGCAGCGGGAAATAGAAGTAGAAGGCGGGGAACCCGGCGAACCAGTCGTTCGACCATCCAAGAATTCGACCCTCGGGGAGGAGGCTGTCCCGCAAGTACGCCGGTCCGAAAACGTGAGCGCCGGTATCCCCGCCGGTAGGAGTAGTCGCCGAGAAGACCAGCCATGGGCTCATCACAGCAAAGACGATCAAAGCCGTAGCGGTGATGAGAAAGACCTGGAGGATCGGTATTCGCCTCAGGCTTCCCCTGAGAGTGGTCACGTCCTGGACTGTCGAACGATCTCCAAGACCTGAGCTATGTCGATGTCCTCACCGTCGCGGTTCCACCACTTCTCCTCACAGTTGTGACAAGCGAAGAATCGAACCTCGGTGCCATCGGGCAGCACGTGCTCAATCTCGAGAAGATCAGTTTTGGAACAACGAGGACAGTTCATGGTCTCGAATCGTGGACAGACGTCAACATGCTAAGTGCTCCCCGCAGCAAAACCGGCCGCATCTTCTCGGCGCATCATCGACTCTCACAACTCATCACAGGCGGGGCTCGGGTTCATCATCGAGAAGACGGCCCACATACCTGCTCCGACGTTTGCCCGACTCGGTCCAATAGGCGTACCAATAGGGACCATGTGGACACTTGGTGCATCCCTGTTTGCCGCACCGGACCATCTGTTGTCTCATGTTCACCTTTGGCTCGCTCCCCCGTCCGATCGCTCCCGAACGCTCGAGCTGAGCTCGCGTGAGGATCTGAAGACGACGCAGATCGTGCTCGTTCAGTTCTTTGACCGCGTCGAGCAGATCGCGGTCGAGGGGCATCAGGCAACGTGAACGGGAGCGAACAACCTCGTGACTGTTCGGCGATCCGTCAGGGTCCATCCCTGCGGTGGTGTCATCCGGTCGCCATGGTCGGCGCAGAGGAGATAGCCGTACGGCTCAACGTCATCGCCGATGTCATCGAGCCAGACGGAGCTGTCGACGTAAGAGAAGGTCATCAATGTTGCTGCGGGAGACCCGCAGCGGGCACAGCTCACTGTCATCGGAGGCACGCTAGGAGTCGCTTCGTCGCCATTCAAGGACCGAGCTCTTCCATCGCCAGTTCGGGCTGACCTGGATAGAGGGTTCCAGAGCCCCCGTCGTCGACCACCAGCGTGGCTGGAACGACACTGATCTGGAGCTTCTCAAAAAGGCCGGGTTGCTCCTCCCACCTCAGCTCGGTGAATCCGTCGACTCCCAAACGGTTAGTCAGCTTGATTCGCGCAGGTTCACAATCGGCGCAAGAAGCCGAGGTGAAGAGAAAGACCCCGGCTTCGAGACCGGTGGCGCTGAGTTGGTCTTGGGAGTCACGAGCCCGAGATCTGATCAACCCAGCAGTCAGCAATACACCGATGAGGGCCCCGCCGATCAAACCAAGACGAATCCAGACTTCATTCATCGAACAGAGGAACGCCTATTGCCGCGGAACTGGCTGAGTCCCGGTGACTCGACCACAGTACGACCGCCTCGCCAACAGACTCAACCAAGTATCCGTCCGCCTGCTCGATGGCCAACTCAAGCACCGAATCAGCTTCGAGGACAATGCTTCTCAGTTCCGTCTGCTCTCTGAGGGGACGGACACTCACAACGCTTGCATCTATCCCAACGTTCATGATCACCACGGTGGCCCAGCCATCGATCGGAGCGCCGGCACCAGGAAGGAGCCAGCGGTTGGCGGGAACGGCACTGGCGGTGGTCACACCGAGACCGGCTTCGGACTCCATCCAGAGTGTCGGAACCACAGGCCCCGTTGACACGACCCTCACCCCAATCGGTTCCTCACCGAATTCCTCTAGAGCGACGACGACCTGTCCCCGAGACTCGATAGTTCCCGTGATCAGGGCCTCGTCGAGGCCGCCGGAGCCGTACACGTCGACTTGATACTCGACGTCCGCAGCCTGCGGGGTGCCAATCACGATGTTCCGTAGCCCCGGGCTGCGTGGCACCGGGATGAACCAATCCTGCTGAGCGGGGATTGCACGCCACACCGCGCTCTCACCCGCCACACCCTGGCGACCTACAGCAACCACACGGCCTTTCGTAGTTTCAATCGTGACAGAAAGCGTCTCTCGTCCCGGCACCAGTTCAGTGAAGTCGCGGATCGTCGATGATCGAGGCGGGACGATCACCGATTCAAACCTCGCGTTCGACTCGATGCCTGCTTCGGATTGCACGGTTAGTTCCACGATGGCTTCGCCGGCATAAGGATTCATCATGTGAAGCGAAAAGGTTCTGCCGCCGGCCGTTGTCGCTCCTGTGAGGAAGGATTCTGCCTCGGGGGAGGCAGCACAGGCCTCATCGGAGAGACTGCCGGCACCGACAACTGTCACCCCTGCTGCGGAAGCTGCTGTTGGCATCTCGACCAGACCACCGACCGTGCCTACTGCAGCCACATCGACAATTGGGATCACGACAGAGCCGGACGCTCCCGTCGTGTGGGTGATGCTTCCAGCCGTGTCGCCACTTGCAAAAAGTGTTAGGGCGACGGGTCCGTCAACCGTCGACAGAACCGAAAGCTCGCTCGTTCGCCCACTTCCCTCTTCTATGGCACAAACGGCCACGGGTGTCTCCTCCGCTGCCGGTTGAGCAGCCGGCTCTGGAGCATCTGGAACCGGCAAAAGAGCCGCAGCAGCGGCGAGGGCGATAACGACGAGGAGACTCAGGTACTTCAATGTCTCCACCGACCGATCGCCACGGCGAAGAGAGCAGCAACCAAGAGCGCAACTGCGGAAAGAGCGAGAGCTCTGTCGACAGTGTCTCCCGTGAAATCGGCTGATCCATCAACCGCTCTGACGGTGGTCCCCCAGCCGGCAGGTCTCGAATCCGGGTTCCAACCGTTGGCATAGTTCAGAGAGAGGTTGATGTCATCGCTCCCAGGCTCACCAGAAAACCCGGTCCCGTCCCGATGCCAGATGACCCCGTCGTTGCCCGCAGCCAGTGGGACCGCGCTCGGGTTCTCGTAGACTCTTGAACCTGGATCGAGTGGTGCGGGCACTAGATCGATCTGAGCCAGGAAGGCCTGGTCGAGGGAGAACTCAGGGCCGCTGAGAACTATCCAACTGGCAGCGTAAGGGGAAAGCGCCAGACCGGGTCGCAATGCCGCGCCCGTAGCAATCTCGGTGAGGTCCTCATCCAAGGCCAGATCTCCGAGTCTCGGTTCACCCAGCCAGACCTGATCGAGGGTGATCCCGACACCGTCGACCGTTCGATACCAAAAGCCGGGCCCGGATCTCGCTTCACCCGGAATATCTCCTCTGTCGGTAGAAACGAGCAACAAGCGCCCCGGACCCTCAGGGCCGGCCAGACTCACCGAAAAGGCAAGTTCCTGATTCACGTCACCCGATCGAAGACCCAATCTTCCGTCGGCGACGTCACCAACCGAGAAGACAAGAATCGCCAACGCTGCAATAGCTCCGGCGAATTGACGCGGCTGCGCGCCGATCTGATCCATCCCCACACTGACGATGATCGCGACGCCGAGGGATGCCAACACCAAGAGGCCTTCCTCCACGCCTGGACCACCAAAAGGAAGCCGCAATACCAGCAGCGATGCACCTGCCAGCACACCGCCCATCAGCGCCATACGCCGCCGGGTTGCGTCCAGAAACACTGCCGGGATGACAGCAACAGCAGCCAGGACGGGCCACCAATCACTGACCATCAGGCCAAGACGGCGACTGTCGTCGGTCACCCAGCCGGGATCTCCGAGCACGAACGGAACGGCGACAATGGCTGCAAGCAACGACGCAGCGGCGAGCAAGGGGCCACCGTCTTTTCCACCGAGAATTGCCCATACGAGAAGAACAACAAACGGACCGAATACCAG
>JBAVIK010000347.1:0-10971 GCA_049686815.1 Acidimicrobiia bacterium
GCGTAGTGGAATTGTCGTCGAGGTGGCTAGGTCTAACGCCCGGTGAAGGTTCGGTAGGCGTTGTAGCCGCCTGCCAGATCGGTCGCGCCTTCGACCCCCAGTTCGAGCAACGTCACTGCGGCGAGACTCGAGGCATAGGAGTCGTTGCAGAACAAGATCACCCGTTGTCCGTCTTCGAGGTCGAGTGTGCGAGCTTCGCTCGAAGGAGCGAGACGCCACTCGAGGACATTGCGATCGATGACGATGGCTCCCGGCATCAGGCCGTAGCGCTCTCGGTCTGCAGCGGGCCGAATGTCAACGACGATGGCCCCTTTCTCGATCTCGTCATCGAAGTCTTCGACGGCAACGCGGTCGAGCCGTGAGCGTGCCTGCTCCAGGTAGTCGTCGATACTGATCACATCGGGCATAAGAGTATCCCGATAGAGTCGTGCGGCCGTGAAAGCAGCAGTCATGAGGGCGGTCGGAGAACCGCTCAGCATCGAAGATGTTGAACTCGCTCCTCCTGACGATGACGAGGTGTTGATTCGGGTCGCGGCGTCGGGTCTCTGCCACAGCGACCTCCATTTCGTCGAGGGTTGGTATCCCATCAAATTGCCGGCGGTCCTCGGTCACGAGGCGGCGGGAGTGGTAGAGGCCGTCGGGGAAAACGTGACATATGTCGCACCCGGCGACCATGTGATCACATACCTGACGACCTCGTGTGGCGAGTGCGCGTATTGCGTGGAGGGTCGAACCCACCTTTGTGAAGACCGTGGCTTCGCTCAGCGAGACCGTGACGAGCCGGCACGGATTACCCAAGATGGGGTTGCCCTGACTCAGTTTCTCAACCTGGGCTCCTTTGCCGGAGGCATGCTCGTCCACCAGGGCGCTGTGGTGAAGATCACCCGGGAAATACCACTCGACAAGGCAGCCTTGCTCGGTTGTGGAGTCACCACCGGTCTGGGCGCCGTCTTCAACACCGCGGGAGTCAGCAAGGGCCAGACGGTGGCTGTGTTGGGCTGTGGTGGTGTCGGTCTCGCTTCGGTGCAAGGCGCTGCCATAGCCGGAGCAAGCAAGGTCATCGCAGTCGATTTGGTCGATGAGAAGTTGAATCTGGCCCGCCTGCTGGGAGCGACGGATACCATAAATGGTTCGACCGATGACCCGGTGAGCCGGGTCCTCGAGATGACCGACGGTCGGGGAGTGCATCACGCTCTGGAAGCCAACGGTGCCAAGACGACTGTGGAAATGGCCTTCAAAATGCTACGCCGAGGCGGGGTAGCGACCGTGATCGGGTTGCTTCCCGAGGGAGCTGTTGTCGAGATATCGGGTGACCAGCTCTACTACGAGAAGGCCATTCAGGGCTCAAACATGGGGTCGAGCAATTTCAGGAGAGACATACCCGGCTACATCGATTGGTATTTGGAGGGCCGACTCAACCTCGACGACATGGTGACGAGACGTCTGTCACTCGACTCGATCAACGAAGGATTCGATGACATGAGGAAAGGTCTGTCGGCCCGCTCGATCCTGGTTTTCGACTGATCTCCTCAGATTTCTCTTGCGAACATATGTTCGATCGAGTTAGATGACCGAGTGGCCCAACATCTCACAGGCCAGTCAGACGCTTGGGAATTGCTTCGCCTCTACCGACAGCGCTACGACCTGGGCGAATCCGCAGAGTTTGCTTTCCGCCTCGAGCAATCCCTTCACCGCCGTAGAGCCAAGGCAGCTGCCTTGAGACGTCGAAAAGAGCATCTCGAAAGCGAGCTGCTTGAAGTGGAATCGCTGCTGGAGGCCGCACGCAACGAAATCGCCGGCAGCCTTCTCGCTGCGGAGTTGTTTGTCCGCGAAACCATCGACGGCATTCGGAGAGAACGCGGAGAAGGGTGGTCTCCCACTCCGATTCTGGGCTTTCGAATGTGGTCGATCGAGGACGATGGGCTCCGGGGAGCCAAGACACGCTGGCCGATGTACCGATTGGCGAGCACCTGCCTCAACGGCGTTCCGGGTGAGGACGTACCCCACTCGATTGGAAAGTGTGGTCCCCCGGCCTGCGGTATCTATGCGACCAAGCAGGTCGAAGCGCTGAGGAGTCGGTTTGGGTTGTGGAACCCCGAGGGATGCGTTGTGGCGGTGGTCGCCCTCACCGGGAAGGTCGTCGAACACGAGCTGGGGTACCGGGGTGCACATGCCGAAGTCGTGGCCATTGGGGCCAGCTCGGAGGGAAGAAAGCTCCTCACGCATGACCAATCCCAAGTAGCGGCCATGTTTGAGAACCCAAGAGCCACCCTGACCGACACGGGTGATCCGGGGAGGCTCACATCAGAGCAATTGTGCGGTTTTCTAGAACAAGAGAAGAGGGAGTTCGAACGATGGACATGGGAAGAGAGATCCGGATAATCGAGGTAGACACCACGTTTCAGGTTCCAACTGTGGAGCCGATCACGGTTGTCACCGAGTTGGACATCAGTTTGCCGGAGGAATCTGAGGTAGACGCCGGCCGTACTGATGACTAGTCATCCGGGGTCTCTTTGCGGTGACACCCAACCTTTCGATCACCGGCGTCGATAGCACACACGTACGGGTGTCAACCCGTGAGGAGAGGTGCGATGAGAATCAGCCGTATCGAGAAACGGCAAGCGACTTGTGACCATCGGCACACGGTGACCACCGTGCTTGCCGGGATCACCCGTGTCGTGTGCGAAGAGTGTGGCAACGTGAGCGTCGGCCATCACCACGATCTTGTGCCGACGAGCGACAACCCGTTGACCACCTCTGCTCCGAGGGGGTCCTAGCCCCCGACAAAGGCGAGTAACCGAGGGTGGCTGACCTCCCTACCTTCGGTTTACTCGCCGCGATGAATTTCGTGGGTACGCTCGCACCTGCCTTGCCCTTTCGTCGCGACGAAGGGGAAACGGAAGGAGGTGAAAGTGATGAAGCGCAACTACGCCCGGCTCGCCAGCCCACTCGTTCGCAAGGACGGCGAGCTGACACCTGTTGGGTGGGATGAAGCCGTCGAGGTTGCCGCCACCGGCCTGAGCCGTTACGGCGGTGAGTCATTCGGGATGTTCAGCTGTTCCAAAGCGACCAACGAGACCAACTACGTCGCCCAGAAATGGGCACGATCGGTGATGTCCTCGAACAACATCGACAGCTGTAACCGCACTTGACACGCCCCTTCCGTCGCCGGTCTGGCGGCAGTGTTCGGGGCAGGTGGCGGCACCAGCTCATATCAAGAGATCGAGGAAACAGATCTAATAGTCATGTGGGGGTCGAATGCGCGTGAAGCGCACCCGATCTTCTTTCACCATGTCCTGAAGGGCATCAACAACGGTGCCCGAATGTTCGCAATCGATCCACGACGCACTTCCTCGGCAGCATGGGCCGATGTTTGGCTCGGTATCGATGTCGGGTCCGATATCGCTCTGGCAAATGCCGTCGGCCGCGAGATCATCCAACAGGGTCTCACCCACAGTGAGTTCGTACTCGAAGCAACGGAGAACTTCGACGAATACGCCGAGTGTGTCGACAGGTACACGCTCGAGAGAGCTGAGGAAATCACCGGTGTGCCCGCCACGGCCATCCGGCAGCTCGCCCACGAATATGGCTCCGCAGAGAGTGCCCAACTGTGTTGGACGCTGGGCATAACCGAACATCACAACGCCACCGACAACGTGCTTGCTTTGATCAATCTCGCACTTCTGACCGGCCATGTCGGGCGGTATGGGTCGGGTCTCGTGCCTGTCCGTGGGCAGAACAACGTTCAAGGCGGCGGTGACATGGGTGCCCTCCCCAACAAGCTCCCTGGATTCCAAGATGTCGAGGACCCAGGGATTCGCGCCAAGTTCGAGGCTGTCTGGGGTGCGCCTATTCCACCCGAGGCGGGACTTCATATCAGTCTCATGCACGAAGCGATGGACGAAGGGACGCTGCGTTGTCTCTACGTGCTCGGTGAGAACCCACTGCAGTCGGAAGCCGACTCAAAGGAGATGTACCACCGGCTCAGCAGTCTCGATTTCATGGTGGTTCAGGACATCTTCCTGACGGCCACCGCTGAGCTCGCAGACGTGGTACTCCCTGCAGCGGGATGGGGTGAGACCGACGGTACGTTCACCTCCAGTGAGCGTCGGGTTCAGCGTGTTCGGCGTGCCGTGGAGCCACCCGGTGAGGCGAGGGACGACATCGACATCCTCAGCGAGCTGGCCCGTGCCATGGGACACGCCTGGGCGACACTCAGCCCCGAGGAAGCCTGGGACGAGGTGCGAGCACTTTCACCGCTCCATGGCGGCATGTCGTATGAGCGTCTCGACACCTTGGGAGGGATCCAGTGGCCCTGTCCCGACGAAAGCTCCGAAGGCGAGCTGTTCCTGCACGCCAGACTCTGGGAGCGTCCGGTGACGACGGCTCGAGCTCCCTTCTTCGCCGTCGAGGATGCCCCACCCGTGGACACTCTGACCGATGAATTCCCCATGCGCTTGACCACCGGACGCCGACTCGATTCATACAACACTGGAGTTCAGAGTGGTCGATACTCATCACCACGTCGGGTCCGCGGAGTCCTCGACCTCTCGCCCGAGGATGGGGTCGCCCTCGGAGTGGCCGAAGGGGACAAGGTAAAGATCACGTCACGTCGCGGGAGTCTCGAGGCCCCGGTCAGATTCGATCGCTCCCTCCGCCCAGGTTTGGCTTTCATGTCAGTTCACTTCCCCGACGAAACCGATGTCAACATCCTCACTCTCGATGCCTGGGATCCGAAGTCCGGAACTGCCGAGTTCAAGGCGACCGCCATTCGCGTTGAGGCGCTTAGCTGATGGATCTGCGAGTGATGCTGGACCGACCCAGCGAAGCCGAGCGGGTTGCTGTCGATTCGTTGCTTGGCCCGGATGAGGGTTTCAATGGCCGCGTCTCTTATGGCGGCCACGCCGCGAGGGCACAACGCCAATTGTTGTTGCCGGCCCTGCATGCCGTTCAAGATGCGACCGGCTCTGTGAGCCGAGGGGCACTTGGCTACATCTCGGAGCGGCTGACTGTCCCACCCGCGGAGGCGTACGGCGTGGCGACGTTCTATGCGTTGTTCCGGACTGATCTCGAGCCGGGTCCGACACTGCACGTCTGTGACGACATCGTTTGCGCCCAATACGGGGCGGACGAGCTATGCAGTTCGCTCGACGCCGCCGGGACCGATTTTGAGCGAAGTCCCTGTCTCGGCCAATGCGATCGGGCACCTGCGGCACTCATCCACCAACCAGGATCCGGCTATTCCAACGCGGCTCCAGTGAACGCCGATTCACTTCTCCCGATCAAATTCGACGAGCTGTCGCCTGGCATCATCCACCAGGACGTTTCCGAATTGACCCTGCTGCGAAGAATCGGAAGCGTCGACCCCAGCTCGATCGAGGCCTATATCGACTCCGGCGGGTTCCAAGCTCTGGCTCGCGCCAAGGAGATCGGCCCGGACGGTGTCATCGCCGAACTGAAGTCCTCGGGTTTGCGGGGGAGGGGAGGGGCGGCCTTCCCCATCGGCATCAAGTGGGAGGGTGTGCTCAACGCTATCGGAGACGAGAAGTACGTCATTGCAAATGGTGACGAATCCGAGCCGGGCACATTCAAAGATCGGCTCATCATGGAAGGAGACCCGTTCGCCGTAGTCGAGGCCATGATCATCTTTGGCTACACGACTGGCGCTTCCCAGGGCTACATCTATGTGAGAGGGGAATATCCCACGGCGGAGAAGAGACTGAGCAATGCCATCGCTGAGAGTGAAGATGCAGGGCTTTTGGGTGACTTCAAACTCGAAGTGCGTAGAGGAGCCGGGGCCTACATCTGTGGCGAGGAGACCGCCTTGTTCGCCTCGATCGAAGGTCGGCGGGGCGAGCCACGTCAGAAACCACCTTTCCCGACTGAATCGGGTGTGTTTGGCAAGCCCACCGGCATCAACAACATCGAAACACTCATTGCCACCCTGGAGATCGTCACCCGGGGTGGTGATGCTTGGGCAACCGTGGGTACCGAGCAGTCGACGGGGCCAAAGTTGTTTTGCGTTTCAGGTGCCGTTGCCAATCCGGGCGTATATGAGGTGCCCTTCGGAACCACGTTAGGCGAGTTACTCGAGCTGTCTGGAGGAGTGCGCGACAGTGCCGGTCTTGGCGCTGTGCTGATGGGCGGTGCCGCTGGTGTGTTTGCAGATGAGTCTGCTTTGGATGTGCCGCTCACTTTCGAGGACACCCGGGCTGCGGGTACGACGCTCGGCTCGGGCGCCATTGTCTTCTTCGAAAGCGCCACCGATTTTGGCGGAGTCCTCAGACGGATCGCCCAATTCTTCAGAGACGAGAGTTGTGGCCAGTGTGTCCCGTGCCGGATCGGGACCGTGAGACAAGAGGAGGCTCTCGCCCGGGTTCAGGCTGATCGACCTCTGGGCAGCATCTCCGAGGAGAAGGAGCGTCTAGACGACCTGGCTCGGGTGATGACCGACGCCTCCATATGCGGTCTTGGCCAGACCGCAGCCTCCGCAGTTCAATCAGCGATGAGGCTGGGTCTTCCTGGAGTTGTCACATGACCTTGGCAGAGAGCGAAACAGTATCTGTGAAGGCTTCGATCGATGGCAAAGAGATGACGGTGGCCTCAGGCTCAACGATTCTCGAGGCATGTCGCGACGCCGGACTCGACATGCCCACCCTTTGTTATGGCCCCACGATCACGCCCGCCAACGCCTGTCGGGTGTGCATGGTGGAGGTAGAGGGCTCGCGGACCCTTGTCCCATCGTGCTCTCGGACAGTCGAGGACGGGATGGTGATCACTACCGACACCGATCGAGCTGTGCACAGTCGCAGGTTGGTAATGGAATTGCTGGGCTCGGCCAGCGAGCTCGACCGGGGGGATGCGGATTTGTCGCGCTGGATGGACCGGGCCGGCGCGGACACATCTCGATTCGGTCCCGGTGACGTTGAGACAACCCGGAACCGACCACATCCAGGTCATCATGCTCCACCCACGCTCGAGGGGGCTGCCACGGTTGCCGAGCCGGCCAAGGTCGAGGACGACCTCTATGTTCGGGACTACAGCCGCTGCATTCTCTGCTACAAGTGCGTGGATGCCTGTGGTGTCGAGCACCAGAACACTTTCGCAATCGCCGTGGCGGGACGGGGCTTTGACGCCCATATCTCGACCGAATTCGACGTTGCCCTCCCAGATTCGGCCTGTGTCTATTGCGGCAACTGCATAGCGGTCTGCCCGACCGGCGCCCTCGAGGGCAAGATTGCATGGGACATGAAGGAAGCCGGGATTTGGGATCAGTCGAGCCAAGAGATCACCAGAACGGTTTGCTCATATTGCGGTGTCGGCTGCAATCTCGATATCCACACTCAGGACGGACGCATCGTCGACGTGACCTCGCCGCTCGACCACGATGTCACGCTCGGCAACCTCTGTATCAAGGGCCGGTTTGGGTGGGCCTATGTAGACAGCGACGGATCTGGTGACTGAAGGCGTGACGACCCGCCGGGTCGTGCGCTATCGAGGCGATATCCAGACGGTGAGCGATCAGCTCGTTGTGGAAGAGCCCATGGAGATACGACTGGGCGGCCGACCACTCGCCGTCGTGATGCGAACCCCGGGCAACGACGCCGAGCTGGTGCTCGGTTTTGCCATCACCGAGGGGATCGTGACGGGTCCCGGCGATGTTGCGGACGTCCGCGACCTCGCCGAAGGCAGGTGGGAGTTGGTTCTCACCGGTGGAGTCTCCATCGACCCTGGTCAGTTTGAAAGGAACTTCTATGCGACATCTTCCTGCGGGGTATGCGGGAAGGCATCGATCGATGCGTTGAGGGTGGCAGGCAGCTTGCCACCGGCGGGGCCGGTCGTGGACAGCTCGGTGATCATGTCTCTGCCCGATCGACTCATGGAGCAACAGTCAGCGTTTCATGCCACCGGCGGATTGCACGCAGCAGCGGCCTTCACCTCGGATGGAATCCTCCTCGCGGTTCGAGAAGATATAGGGCGGCACAACGCAACCGACAAGCTTATCGGTCACCTTGCCCGACAAGACTGGCCACTCGAGCCGATGGGCCTGATGGTTTCGGGTCGGATCTCGTTCGAGATCGTTCAGAAGGCGGCGGTCGCAGGGATATCAATGGTCTGCGGCGTGTCCGCCGCTTCGAGTCTTGCGGTGGAGCTGGCCGGGGAGTTCGGTATGACCCTGATCGGCTTCATAAGAGAAGAAGGCTTCATCCTCTATGCCGACCGGGATCGCTTGACCAATCTGGGGGGTGTTGGTGCTTGAGGTGCGGTCTTGACGCCTCGTCGCGCCCTGCTGGCCGCGTGGGGGTTGTTCGCCGCGTTGCTCCTTCTAATGGTCGGTCATGGGCTGATCGGAGTGGTGACAGGTGTTCGGTCTGAGCTGGAGGGATTTGGCGACACAACCATCGGCCTGATCGTGGCCGCCTATTTCGGAGGATTTCTCATCGGATCCCAGGTGGCGCCTCGGATCATGGCCAAGGTCGGGCATGTCAGAGCCTTCGCCGGGCTCTCGTCGCTCCTCGTAGCCGCGACGTTGGCTCAATCGTTGTTGGTTGATCCGGTCCTCTGGATGGCTCTCAGACTCGTCTTCGGTCTGTGCATGTCCAGTCTCTACGTTGTTGTGGAGAGTTGGCTCAACGAGGCCGTGACCAACGAGAACCGGGGACGAGTGTTGGCGGTGTACATGGTCGTGGGTATGGGCGGGATCGGGCTCGGTCAACTGCTCCTGGGCACCGCCAGTCCCATGACTCAATCACTTTTCATCCTCGGTGCCATCCTCCTCGCCCTCGCGATCGTTCCGATATCGCTGGCAGAAGACTCCTCTCCCGAGTTCGTGGAGCCTCCGAGATTGAAGGCGCGGCATATCTGGAAGGTCGCCCCTCTCGGGATCTTCGCGGCAACGATGGTTGGGATTGCCAACTCTGCCCTGCTGGGATTGGCCGGCGTCTATGCCACCCAGGTTGGTCTCGACAGCAGCCAAACCGCAATCTTCGTCGGTGCCGCCGCTTTCGGCTCGGTGGCGCTGCAATGGCCAATAGGCCATATCTCTGACGTCATCGGGCGCAGACCGACGATCCTTGGTGTGACGACGCTGGCGGGCGTGGTGGCTTTGATCGCAATGACTCTCACCCCAGGCAGTTCGGGGATGCTCGGCGCCATGTTCTTGATGGGAGGTCTCTCATATCCGATGTACTCACTTGCCCTGAGTCACGTGGTCGACGTGTTGCCGAAAGGCCAAGCCGTCAGCGGGAGCATGGTGATCGTGTTTGTCACCGGAATCGGGTCGGTGATCGGCCCCGTTCTCACTTCTGTTGTGATGGGGAATGCTGGACCCAACGGGTTCTGGTGGACCATGGCCGCCGTGCACGCGCTGATTGCGCTCTTTGCGCTGATGCGTCTCCTGAGGCGACGGGCGATCAGCCGGGAGACACCGGAGCCCTATGTCGCGGTGCCTGCCCGATCGACCTATCTCATCGGTTCTGACGAATGGGCTCGCGGGGCCGAGCCGATCGAATCTGATTTGGAACTGGACCAACGAGCTACAGAGTGAGAGCCTCGGACAGGCGTCTGGCAACGGTCGCGATCACTTGACCGATTGCTTCTTCCTTCCCCGGTTCAGGAAATCGATAGGCGGGCCCGTGGACGTGTAAGGCCCCGGTGACCAATTCGTTCCTCTCCAACACCGGGGCCGCTACAGAGTTGATCCCCTCGACGAACTCCTCATAGACCCAGACGTAGCCGTTCTCGCGTACTCCGGCCAAGCGTTTTCTGATCTTCTCCGGGTCGGTGACGGTATTCGCCGTCAGTTTTGCCAACTCCCGGTTCAGAAAGCGTGTCGTCTGTGCCTCCGGCCAGTACGCCATGATGGCCAAACCTGAAGGAACCACGTGCATCGGAATGAGTTCGCCGGTCCAATCGCGGACCTGCACCGACTGTTGGCCATCTGCTTGATCTATGTAGTGAACCTGGTACCCATCAGGAATGCTGACTCCCGCGGCTTCACCGGTGATCGTGGTCAGTTCCTCGAGATAAGGGCGGGCAAAGCCGGCCAGCTGTGCCGGTCCGCCGGCAGCGCTCGACAAGCGTTTCACCATCGGTCCAAGACGGTACATACGCCCTTGTTCATCACGCTCGACTGCTCCTACCTCCTCCATCGTGGATAGAAGACGGGCGGCGGTGCTCTTCGGAAGTTCAGTCCGGCGGGCAACTTCAGACAGTCCGGCGGGTGACATCGCAAGGGCTTCAATGATCCTCAGGGCTCTTGCTACTGATTCAACATGGGCCATCAATGTCCCACTATATGCAATGCGTGCCGCATCGTGGAACGGGTGATCAGCCGCAGAATGTGCTTGGTTTAGCTACGCCGCTGATATGTGATGGTCCAGAGATTGTTCCACGTGACCCCCCCGTCACGACTTCCCTGCCATTCCCACAGCAGCGAATCGTGAAAGATGTCACGGAAGATCATTCGATTGAGGACGGTCTCATCGTCACGTTCGGTCCTCTCGGTTCGTAACTCCATTCTGGTCCCGTCGAATTTGCCGGTTACCAGAAGGTAAGAACCCATGTTGTCGACCCAAGTCTGTTGCCACTTCCCGTCCTGGTGGTTGTAGACCGAGAGACTTCGTCCCACAAAACTTCCGTCGTCGGTGGCGAAGTTCTCCTCGACGGCGCAGTGACCGAACAGTTTCCCGATACGGTTGCTGCCGGTGGCAATACTCCCTGCCTCGCCACCGGTTTGCTCCGCCGGCCATGAGAGGTCCCATTCACCAACCCAAAAATCGAACTGTCTCGATTCCGGTGTGTCACAACCATGCTCTGTCACGATGGTTCACACCCTACTGACCACCACGATTCGCTGACCGCTGCTTGATGCCGGGCTTGCAATGAACACTGCATCGACGCGTCCATTGCACGCGAGGGAAGTCAGCCCTTGCGCTGTTCGACGAACTCCGGTGCGAATCTGGCGAGAAT
>JBAVIK010000348.1:0-2685 GCA_049686815.1 Acidimicrobiia bacterium
CACCAATCCTGGCACCAATATGGACGGTCAGGCCGGCGACATCGTCGTCCACCACCTCGACCATCCCGGTATGGACACCCCCGCGAATCTGCAGGCCGAACGTCTCAACACCGGATCGGATTGCGAGACCACAGTTAACCGCCCGCACCGGGCCATCGAATGTCGCCAGGAACCCGTCTCCGGCATTTCCCACCTCGACCCCTCGCCATCGCTCCAACTCCGATCGCACCAGCCGATTGTGATTCTCGAGAACACGGCGCCACTCCGCGTCTCCCAACGACGCCGCCTTCTGCGTCGACCCCACGATGTCTGTGAACAGCACCGTTGCCAAACGACGATCTGGGTCTGCAACCCCGCGTTCGCCGGTAACGAACTCTTCTATCTCTTCAAGCATCAGATCGATTTCGCCAGCCCAGAACAGATGATCGCCACCCGGCAAGACTTTCAAGACAGACCCATCGATCTTCCCTTCGAGGTACTTCCCCTCAGCGACCGAAACATCCAAATCGTCCTGGCGATAGAGCAACAGAGTGGGAGCTGCGATGGACCCGAGCAATGATCGAACATCCACCTGCGAATTCATAGTCATGAGCGTGGCCGCAGCACGCGGGCTGGCAGAAAAGCGCTGATACCTTCCCCACCACTTCTGGAAAGCTGGGTCATCAGCCCGACTCGGGGCCAGGAAGCGGAGGTCTTCGGCTCCACCCCATTTCTCGACGACTTCTGCTGCCTTAGCGGCCCTCTCGTCAACGGTCGGAGCCCACGGATAGTCATCCGTTCGGGTTCTCTTTGCATATGCACCAGTGAGAATCAATTGATCAGTTCGGTCCGGATAGGCAGCTGCAAAGAACATGACCATCGCTCCACCTTCAGAATGCCCGAACAGCGTGGCGCTATGGCTTCCGACTTCATCCATGACCGCCCGCAGATCATCCATCCGTGTCTCGATGTTCGGGAGATTGTCAACCGATACCGGGTCGGAGAGCCCTGTGCCGCGTTTGTCGAAGGTGACCACCCGCGCGAAGGACGAGAGCTTCCTGAAGAATCGCGACAAGTAAGGGTCGTCCCAGATCAACTCAACGTTCGATACCCAACCCGGCACATACACGATGTCGGTAGGTCCGTCACCGAATACCTGATAGGCGATGCTCACGTCAGAGCTGCGCGCGTATTGAGTCTCTGGCATCGCCGAAGTCCTAGAAGTCGAAGAGGCTGAGCCTATCAACGGCCCTCCTTAGAGTGGAGTGGATGGACACCGTGCATCAGTGGCTCCTCGAGGGTGACCCCTCGATCCGATGGCAGGTCATTCGTGACCTCCTCGGACGGCCAGAATCCGAGTGGGCTGCTGAGCGAGCCAAAATTGAGTCGGCCGGTTGGGGGGCAAGCCTCCTCGCGCACCAGGACAAGGACGGACAGTGGGCGGGTGGGGCGTACAACCCCGCAGATCGTGATCGTAAAGAGGTAGGTCAGCCGTGGACGGCGACTACCCACACGTTGTCGCAGCTCCGCACTTTCGGCCTCGACCCAACTTCAAAGAGCGCCAGCAGGACCGTCGAACTCCTCCGCGTGCACTCTCACTGGGAGGAAGGGAATCAGCCGTATTGGGAAGGGGAGGTTGAACCGTGCATCAACGGGATAACCGTGGCCAACGGCGCATACTTCGGAGTCGACACCGCGCCGATCGTGGAGCGGCTGACGAGCGAAACCCTCCCCGATGGTGGATGGAATTGCGAAGCTGTCAACGGGTCGATTCGAACGTCGTTCGACACCACGATCAACGTGCTCGAGGGACTCATCGAATACGAGAAGGCGACCGGAGGAACCCCCGCGTCGATAGCTGCTCGCAAGGCCGCCGAGGACTTCCTCCTCGAGCGCGAGCTGTTCAAGCGGCTCAGCACCGGCGAACCCGCCGACGACGACTACCTGCTTCTACGCAACCCAGTCCGTTGGCAATATGACATTCTCAGAGGACTGGACTACTTCCAGAATGTCGGGGACTTCGAGGGTTCAGATCCTGATTCACGTCTGGGAGCAGCTTTCGAACACCTCGAAGCCAAACGCCAGGGCGACGGGAGATGGCTTCTCGACAAGAATCCGCGGGGCAGAGTTTGGTTTGACGTCGATGATGGCCCTGGTCTGCCATCCCGTTGGATCACCCTGAGAGCACTCAGAGTTCTCGAATGGGCGGGACGATGATCCGTCCGTAACGAGCATCATCACAAGAGGCATGGATGCCGTTATGTGCTGCCCGGTTTCTTCTGCCAAGGCCATCGTCCGTCGATCTCCAACACCAAACTCCAGCTCAGGAACGTCCTGATCAGGACAAGGAGCCCAAGGACGATCACATTCTCGAGTGTCGCTTCGAGCGTGACGGTCTTGATGATGTCGGCGGCGATCAGGAGGTCGAGTCCTATGAGCAAACCCCTGGCCATGTAACGCTTGAACGCCTCGAATGCCGCCGCACCACCCAAACGAAACTGGACAGTCAATCCGGTCACCAACGACAGGACCACCGCAACCGAAATCACAGTGATCGCGAGAATTTCGATCCACTCCGAAGCCACTCGCGCTATCTCGAAGTCTCCAATCGTCAGCTCATGCATTGGGTTTCGTCTCACCACCGGCGACTTGCACTACAACTGCTCCAGATCAGGGACGATCCAGCCTAGGGACTGTGCAACAGGT
>JBAVIK010000349.1:0-6841 GCA_049686815.1 Acidimicrobiia bacterium
GCTGACGACATCATCCAGGCCGCGACCGAGAGCATTGGGATCTCGCTGTCGACCGACGAAGACCCCCAAACCCAGTTTCTCGCCTACCTCGCCGGCAAGTGCCAGCTCTTGCTGTTCGACAATTTCGAGCATGTCATCGCCGGAGCTGACCTCCTCTCCGAGATCCTGAGAGGGGCTCCACGGGTCAAATTGCTGATCACGTCCCGCACCAAGCTCAATATCAGTGGTGAGACCGTTCTCGCCATATCGGGTCTCGAAACGACCTGGACCACTCCAGAAGAGGCAGCACAGGCGAGCGGAGCCAGACTCTTTCTCGAGGCCGCAAAACGCTCGGATGCCACGTTTGCCCTGTCTCCTGAGGATCTGACCCCTCTCTCTCAGATACTGGAACTAGTTGGGGGGATGCCCTTGGGTATCGAGTTGGCGGCAGCATGGACCGACATTTTGCAGATTTCGGAGATCGCAGATGAGATCTCCAAGA
Organism: Acidimicrobiia bacterium; assembly: GCA_049686815.1. GTDB lineage: Bacteria > Actinomycetota > Acidimicrobiia > Spongiisociales > ZC4RG35 > JBAVIK01. The sequence continues at coordinate 482 of JBAVIK010000349.1, forward strand.
GCCTCGACTTCCTCGAGAGCGAGATCGGAGATCTGCCCGACCGTCACCGCAGCATCAGGGCGGTTTTCGACTACTCGTGGTCGATGCTCGGCGAAGACGAACGGCGAATCTTCACGGCACTATCCGTGTTCCGGGGCGGATTCTCCCGGGAGGCCGCGGAGACAGTGGCAGGAGCATCGATAAGGAACCTGGCCAGCCTGGTCAGCAAATCACTCCTGACATCAGACCGCGAATCGGGTCGATATGCCGTCCATGAGTTGTTGCGGCAGTACGCCGAAGCGGCACTACAGGAAGACCGGGAAAGATGTGATCTGGTCCTCGACGCCCACGAAGCATATTTCGCCGGGCTGAGCTCTCACGCAGAAGATCTGATGTATCGAGACCAGTTCAAGGTGCTGGAGATCCTCGACGCCGATTTGGACAACATCCGCAAGGCCTGGAGACGAGCACTTGCGGTCGGTCATCCCAGAACGGCCCGCAATTTCGTCTTTCCGATGTGGTTCCTATACGAGATGCGGAGCTGGCATCACGCCGGCGCATCACTCCTGGGCGAAGGAGTCGAGGCCTTTTCCTCGCACTCCGAGACCGATGCAGAAGAAGTCGCCTGGGCGACATCGGCGGCGACACATGGATGGTTCCTATCCCTTCTTGGGCAGCCCGATTCGGGAGTCGCATTTGGGGAGGATGCGGTCGCCGTGTTGAAGACGCACAGCGACCAGTTGGCCTACTCGAGCGCCATTCAGTGCCTGATGGCAGGGCTGACCTACCTGGACCGCTGGGAAGAGGCTCGAGACCTCGGCCATGAGGGCATCGAAGTGATCCGCGGAATGGACGACGTCGAAAGACTCGCTGAGATCGAGGTCTGGGTGGGCGTGGCAGAAACCGGTCTGGGCAACATCGATGAAGCAAAGCGGATCTGTGAACGGGCGATGGAAGTTATGACCGTCGAGGGCGGTTATCGCTCCCGAGCCTGGACCCTGGTGATAGTGGCGGCAATTGCTTTGATCGAGGGTCGTCCTCTCGATGCCATCGAGATCCTCGAAGGTCTTGTTCAAAGTACCCGAGAGGTTGGGTACCGGCGCTGTTTGCAAGTGTCTTTGCAGTACCTCGGCGACACCCAGGTGGCCGTGAATGAGCTGGGAGCTGCCGAGGCGACTTTTCGAGACGGCCTGTCGATGGCGATCGAGATGGGCTCGGCGGTGGAGATCGCCGGCATTTTGGCGCGACTGGCACGGATTCGAGTGTTGAATGGACAATCGACCGAGGCAGTGTCGATACTGGGCAGTGTCCTCGCCGATCCCGCCAGCAGCCGTTCGATGATCGCCGAGAATGTCCTAACGAGCGATGTGGCAAGGGAGTTACTGACGAAGCTCGAAACCAGTCTCGACGCTGGTGCATATGCCTCAGCCTTCGCGAGCGGGCAGGCGAAGCCTCTGGATGTTGCCGCCAAGGAGATCCTCGCCAGCGTCTGAAGATGTGAGGGGCCTATCCGGTGCCCTCAGGATGGATCACGTGAGCCCTGGTGGTGAACTGGAGGGTATCTCTCTCCAGCTGTCCCTCTTCATAACCCCACCTGTCGTTGAGCCACACGAGTCGAGGGCTCTCTGTGTACCACCTCACCGGGCCGGCGAAGAGACGCCGGTCGTGTTCGTCGGGAAGCAGACTTATTCCTTGCATCCGATACATGATCATTTCCGTGCCGATGTGGATGACTCCTGTGATATCGGGCAGATACACCCCGTCGGGCCTACGTTGGGGAAAGTTGGTCCATTCGATATGACCTGTCTTTTCGCCCCATTGGATGCTTCTCTCCCCCCGGCCGAAACATCTGGAGGAGAGCTCCCTCGTAGAGCTCGACGAATTCCGTAGTTCCGGGAAGGTAGGCCTGTTCGGTGGTGTAGAGAGCCTCGGTTCTCATACCCGAAGACCCTACGTGGGTCTACCGGTCCTCAGCTCCCGGAATCCATAGCCCAATGACGGCAGGCTGCATCGTGGCGATGACCGCCTTCTCCAGGTCAGCACCCATGGCCCCTGCCTCGACTTGATCCTGAAGCCGACTGGAGAAATCGGCGAGCACGCGTTCTGCTTCGAATCGCGACCGATAGAAGCGACGGTCGACGATGCTGAGAACACGGCGTCGCACCGGGTTGAACAAAGCGGCAACAGCCAACGTCGAAACGGCGACCAATAGGGGAGAGTTGGTGTCGGTGAGTCGAGCGGGCAGCCAGATGGCTCCGACCGCATAGACCAAGCCAAGGACGCCGACAACCACCGCGTAGGCGATGGTTCGGGAGGCGATACGGTCGATCTCATAGAGCCGGAACTTGAACAGCGAGATACCCAAACCGACGGTGAGAGCGAGTGCACCCACTCCAGCGGGAATGATCTCGATGGCTGGCGGCAGAGGAAACGAAAGGGCAAAGACCCAGCCTGCAGCAGCAACAACACCGGTATACACCACCCATTTGACCTGCTGGCGTTCTGCGCCCTCAGATGTGCGGAGACGGAGAGCCAGTGAGACCGCCGGCACAAAAACCACGATCACGGAAGAAAGGGTGGCCAGGCTGTCCATGAGAATCAAGGTCTCCGAGATGTCGGCTCCGGCCTGTGAATAATCCCAGTTGGCTCGTAAGAATGCCGCCAGGTCTTCAACCTGGAGAAGCAGCAGAACTGAGAACACGATCAATGCCAAGATGACAGCAGGAGCCAGCACGAGAAGGACGCGCCAACGTCGGGATGCAGGGCGGCCGGTAGGAAACAGAAGGAATAGGAGCGCGAGCCCCAGCAGGAAGAGGGCGAAGGTGACCGCCCCGGCGGTGACAACGCGCTTAGCTGCCTCGGGCGAGCCGGAGTCAAAAAGGGCGATAGCAGTACGCTCGGCAATGACGAAGACGCTTCCGCATGTGCCGGTGAGCAGGATGATCCAGCCGATCCGAGACGCCACCCGTTTGAGGATCACGATCGTTCCAAGAACGGCCAGCCCCAGAAACGCAACCGACAACATGACCGTCGTCACCGAGTATCCAAGAGCTACATCAACGTCGATCAGCTGATACGCGATCACGGCCGAGAGGTTGAGAACGAGCAGCGCCGAAGCGACTATCTGACTGCTCAGTCGGGATCCAACGGTCATGTTCTCAGCGTCCACCCCTAGAAGATACCCAGGTCTTCGGTATCAGGACGGGCCTTGCCGAAACGGACTCTCACCTGGACTTGGCAATCCAAACAGCCGCCACCGAAGGTTCCATCGTTGAGGCGACGACGGCAGCCCAATCGTCGGCCAGTTGGTCGGTGTCGACCTTCTCGCTCAGGTGCTGGGCAAACATCGCCACAACCTGTTCAGCGTCGTAGCGCGACCGGTTGAAATGCCGGTCGACCAATCGCTTCGCCCTTCTTCTGAGCGGGTTGAAGAGCGCAGCAGCAGCAAGAGTCGATGTCGCCACCAGGAACGGTGGAGCATCCTGGAGTTGCCGGCCGTTGGAGCCGCCGATGAGCACTCCGGGCAGCCAGACGATCAAAGCGAATACTCCGCCCAATAGGCCAATCACCAAGGTGTAGGAGAGAGTCCTGGAGATGATGCGATCGATTTCATAGAGCCGGTATTTGAGGACTGCGACACCTATCGATATCCACACTCCGCACAAGGCCAGGGCTATGAGCACATCGCCGACGCGAGTTGGGAGCCACGTCCCATTCAACGAAAGGACGATCGCTCCAGTCATCGGTATCGCGGCGAGAATGAACCATCTCAGCTGAACACGTTCCACCCCACTCGAGCGTTTCCAACGGAGGATTGCAGACGCAATGGCTGGTATCACCAACAGGGTCGCGACGACGAGAAGTGATTCGAACATGAAGCCATCGAAGCCCGGAATGCCCCAAGGGTTCGAAGTCTGGCGTAGACATTCGTCACCTGAGCTGTCGATGCAAACCAGATCTGAGAACCATGGAGCCGTCATCTGAACCAGGGCAAGACTGATGGCTAACCATGAGGTCCACCGAGACCAGCGATTTATGGCTATGCCGTCGGGAAACCAAATCGGGAGCAGGATCAGAATCGTCACCAGCATTGCCCCGAAAGCGAAACTGCTCGCCTGCGATGCGACCATGGCCAAGAGGGGCTGGTCGTGGACCATTGCCCAGTCATTTATCACGGTTCCATTGATCAACCACGAAATTCCGAGCGTGGCCACCAACACGACGAGACCTATGTTGTTGCCGGGTACCCGGATCGACAGAACCAAACCCACCACCGCACCGAGCAACACCGGTACCAGAAAGATCGGCTTGGCATCGGCCGCAGACGTGAGCTCGACAATGATCTGAAACACGCTGAGCACTGCGATGGCTAGAGCGAGAAGTGCGCCAAAGGTGGGGCGGACTCTCATTCTCAAAATGATGCCGTGGCAAGCCGATGGCACCGGTCAAACGGGCCTGCCTGGCAAGTCCACCCTGTTTCGCGATTGGTCGAGGATCGAGCGTCCATGGGGAACATTCTCCTGGATCACCCGTTACGAATCCGTTACCGACTCAGGGCGCCTCGCAGCCTTCAGGACGACGGCTCCTCGGGAGCTTCGACACAACGAAGAGATATGAGTCGTCGATTGCGTCGAAGATCTCCCGTTTCGGGATGGCTGCACCGTGCCGGAGCGTGTTCCAACCAGATCTCCCGATGTAGGCCATCACGCTGGCGTCGTCTGGATAGCGGTGGAGCCATTCGTCTGCCTCGTCGCGATCCTCACCACATTTGACGCCGACCGTGACCTCGTCGAGGAAGGCAAAGATCTTCTTGTCGACCTTGGTGACGATGTTGTCCTCCCAAGGCTCATCACGCCAGGCGCCCGGTTTGGCCAGGCAATACTCGAGCAACTCGTCGAATCTCACGACGAGAACCTACCGAGCGAGGGATTCCTTCCGGCTGAACGGGCCCGATTGTTAGATTTTGGGCAGTTTGAATCCTGATTTCTCGACCACGTAGTCCCGTGACTCGTCGGCAGACCGCTTCAGTGCCGGCCAATCCACGTACTGCAGTTTCCCGGCTCGCTTCATGACGCGTCCGGCGATCAGCACGGTGTCAACGTTTCCAGTGTCCATGCCGACAACGACCGCGGTGATTGGATCGTTGAGTGGTGTGACATTGATCCGGTCGGTTCTAAGCATGACGATGTCTGCCTGTTTGCCGGGGGTGAGGGTCCCCACCTTCGATTCGAGACCATTTGCCCGGGCCCCGTCGAGGGTGGCGCACATCAACACCTCTCTCGCGGTGATAGGCGCCTTGCCCTGGGCAGCGGCTTGGGCACGTTGCAGCCCGAAGACGGATCTCATCTGGTTGAACATGTCGCTGGGCACGTTGGTCTCGACATCGATGCTCAGGCTGGGCCGAAGACCCCTGTCGAGGAACTTCTGGATGGGAGGCATACCGTGGCCCATCATCATCTCGACGGGGGAGGCAAGTGAGACTGTTCCGCCGGTGTCGACGATCATTTGTATCTCGGTGTCGTTGAGGGTGGTGCAGTGGATGTAGGTCGTGTCTGAGCCGAGCAGGCCAGCATCCCCCATCTGTTGCAATTTGCTGTCCAAGCCGTAGGTTCCGACCCCCACGTGAGTGGAAATCCTGGCTCCCGTTTCCCGCGCCAGCTTCCAGTGGTCGCGTGACACTTCGAAATCGGTGAACTCTGGACCGGGAGCTGCAAGTGAGAGAGTGAGCATCTGGTCTTGTGTCGAGAAATGCTCTGTCGCAGCACGAACAAACCAGCTTGGCTGGCGTTCCTCCCACTTTCCCCACCAGGGAAAGCCATATGCGAAGACCGCACGCATGCCTGAATCTTCCAAAGCTTGGACCACTGCGTCGGTGTGGGCGGGAGATCCCTGAATATGAGACCAGTCGAGCAGAGTGGTTATCCCCGCGTCGATGGCTCCCAACGCCGAGACCAGGTTCCCGACGTACGCATCCTCGGGTCGAAAGGCAGGTGCCAGCTTGTGAAGCACGAACGAGATGTAGCTGGTGCGTCCCTCCAGAGGTACGTCCGCACCGATGTTGCGGAGCACACCCTCCCAAATGTGACGATGGGTGTCGACGAAGCCCGGAATGACGATCATTCCTGTGGCATCGATGACCTTGGCGTCCCCTGCGGCGAGGTCGGGCCCGACCGCGACGATTGTGTCACCATCGATGAGAACGTCGCCTCCGCTGAAGTCTCCGATCGAAGGGTCGAGGCTGATGACTGTTCCCCCCCTTATCAAGATCTTCTCACTTGCCTGGACGGAGAAGTCGGTCCCTTCCGGATAGAGAGCAGGAAGGCTGGCTCCTTCTGTGATACGACTACCGATGGCCAAACGTCTGATCCGTCGATAGTTCCG
>JBAVIK010000350.1:0-3124 GCA_049686815.1 Acidimicrobiia bacterium
GGCATCCTCCAACTCAGTGGCATTCCTCGCGCCCCCGGGTGCTGACCTTGCTATCAAGTTCGGCATGTACCGGACAGCCGGCATCTCCGGCGATGCAGCTGGTGCAGGGATCGTGCTCAGCTGGTTCTTCACGACTGGCTACAAGTTGGTCGTTCCCATAATCGCGCTGACCTGGGTGATGATCGCCGAAGGGTTCAAGGACCCGACATTCACCACGCTGACCATCATCGGACTGGCGGCTGTCCTTGGCGGCGTCGGGATCACCGCCTTGATCCTGTACCGAGAGAGAGTCGCATCTCGGATCGGCGCGACCACGCAACGGTGGTACAACGGCCTTGCCGGGGGTCGATGGAAGTTCCCGAAAGCGAAAGGATTCGACGTCAAACTGGTCGACTTTCGTAGCCAGGTGATTGGGACTGTCAGAGCGAAGTGGTTTCCGGCATTGGTGGCCACGCTCGGGGCGCAGGCGATCTTCTTCTTGATGCTGGTGCTCTCGATGCGATTCATGGGAGTGACCGAGGAACTCGCTCCGACGTCCATCATCTTCGACGCATACGCAGTTGGCCTGCTGCTCAGCATGATCCCGATCTTCCCCGGTGGAGTCGGCGTCGTGGAGCTTGCCTACGTCGCTGTCATCGTCGGCACGACTCAGAACGAACCCCTCGCCAACGCAGTCACGGCTGGTGCTTTCGCCCATCGAATCTTCTCGTGGCTGATTCCGATCCTGATCGGCTTGATTCCGCTCGCGGCATGGCGACGTCAGATGGTCAAGGATCAGGCGGATACTGGCCCCCCGGCTCCTACGACGGGCTGATCCCACAGGCACGTTTCGCACGCGGGAACGAGATCAGGGCGGTCGTGAACCATTGGCGTGTGTCGCACGACCGTGCCCGAATCGGCTGCGCGAAAAATCCCACCGAGGGAGTCCTACCTGACCTCTCCGACGGTTGGAGACTTTGGCCGCGGCAGCAGCCTCGGGGTAAAACGATGGGCCGTCCCCACCCTCCAAGCCCTGTTTGGGTGTCCTTTGTTCACCCAGGCCATCGGCAATATCCCGACGCGAGAATTCACTCTAAAGGAGGAAGCCACGTGATCAATCGGACGCGGCATCTCCGCGCGGTACCCGCTCTGACTGGCCGTGGTAGCCGATCGAGGGGTGCTCCAAGGCAACGAGCTGTCACATGAAGGTCGAATTGCCGATCTCCGTGGTCCATCCAACAGCGGCCTCGGAAGGGACCCTCGATCTACTGAGTACCTCAGACGTCACCAGCGGCGACATTGCAATCGCAACTCTCGTCCTGATTCTGAGCTGGCCCCTAGGCAAGCTTCTTGGGCGACTGGTTGGGCGTATGGTGAAACGGCTTCCGTCGACTCCGGATTTTGCCGCACGAGTTGCCGAACGAGTCGTGCGCACCTTTGTCGCGCTGACCGCGCTTGCCATAGCAATGAACCTTGTGGGCGTGAATGTCGGGTGGTTCGCGGTGACCGTCGCTCTCGTGATCCTGATGGTGGTGTTGGTACTCCGCCCACTCATATCCAACCTCGCCGCCGGACTTCTCCTCGAGACACGACCCTCTTTCTCGGTCGGCGACGAAATCGCTACCAATGGTCATCGAGGGGAAGTGGTCGGCATCACGGCGCGAAGCACCGTTCTTAGAACAAGAGACTGGACCCGCGTTCACATTCCGAACACGGAGGTCCTATCCGACGCGATCATTGTGCTCACCGCATTTGAGCGAAGACGCTCGTCCATTGAGCTAGAGATCGAATACCCAGCAGACATCGATCTAGCGACAAACGTCCTCGTTCAGGCCGCACAGAGGGTTGACGGTGTGAGGTCCGAGCCGCCACCGTATGTCAGGGCCGTCGGATTCGGCACCGGGACCTATGTCCTGTCTCTGCGTTGGTGGCATTCTCCCGACTTACGATCGGCATCTACAACCCTCGACGGGGTCGTCCGCTCTGTGAAGTCATCGCTCGACGAAGCAGGGATCACCCTGCCGTCTCCTGAGGTCATCGTGCACCACCGCGGACAGATTCCGGGCTGAGAATCCGCAAGGAATTAGTCAGGGACCTGGGTCGCTGGGAATCGCTCGTTGTAATCGTCCACAGCTGCGACGACAACCCTTTCGGCAGATTCCCGGTCGTAGATGGCTTCTATCGTGACCAAGGGTTTGGCCGAATCGACCAGTTTGTATGTGCGGAAGTAGTGGTCGAGCCTGGCGACCACGTTGTCTGGCAACTCAGAAATGTCTTCGGTCTGGGCCCAGAACGGATCGTTGGCCAGGACGGCAACGATCTTGTCATCTGCTTCTCCTTGATCGACCATTCGAAGGCCCCCTATTACCCGGGCCGCCAACATGATGTCCGCCTTGTCTATTCGGCGCTCAGAGAGAACACAGATGTCCAAAGGGTCGCCATCGGCCCGATCGGCCGTGGGGCTCAAGGAGGCGACTCGTTTCCCGCAGTACGTTCGTGGGATCAGCCCGTACAGAGTCGGGGGCGAGCTGCTGCTCTGCTGTATCCGGTCGACCATCAGAAGGCCGCTCGATTTGTCGAGTTCATACTTGACAACGTCTCGAGGGGTGATCTCGATAAACGCATTCACCAACCTCGGTAGATCCGAACCGGCTGGTACTCCATGCCACGGATGGGCTCGCGACAATGCGGGCGGCCCCATCATCAGACTCTGAACCTTCTATGCCGGGCCTCGGAGGTCTCAACCGATTCGAGAGTGAAACTTCCCGACCAACTCGCTGGCTGCTGCACCGACGCATCTCCTCGAAGGTCGACTCAGAATTGTGTGATCAAGTGTGCGTGTCGCCTACACATTGACTCGGCTTCGATCATGCGCTCTGCGTAGGTGACTCTTCACCCCCCAGATGGGTGGTTCTTCTCGAAGGCAAGGTGCCGAGAACTGTCGATCCAACCGAGACGGTCGGAATAGATGCTGCAATCGTTCATTCGCCGTAACGGTGGTTGAAAATCGAGCGGCGCCCGACTCGCGCATCAAACGTCTACCAAGTCTGCGAATCGCTGCGTACACAGACCTGACTCCCAGCCCGATATGTGCCGATCTGCTCGCGTTCCAGTGCGGGCGGTATCGCTCGGGATCAGGGTGTCC
>JBAVIK010000351.1:0-12993 GCA_049686815.1 Acidimicrobiia bacterium
GCCAGAACATTCTCAGGCACCAGTAGCCGACATGCCTTCGCCTTTGGCGCCGCCCTGAATGCTCGAGGGGTTCTCGGCATAATCGTCGCCGTTATCGGTCAAACCTTGGGCTTCTTCGGACCCGAGGTATACGGGATGATCGTGGTCACTTCGCTGGTCACATCGTTGGCTGCACCCCTGGCTTTGAAGAGTCTCCTGAAGCCTGAGATCTTGTCTTCGGACTCCAAATCCGAAGAGCCGACCGATGGCTACCAGCGGATACTCCTGCCGGTGCGAATGCGTGACATAATCGATATCAGACTGAGGGAGGTCGAATCTGCGTTGATAAGCCGAGTCGCGGCACCTCCCCCCATGGTGACTCTCATGACCGTGCTCGAGAAGGAGACACCCAAGCAGGGGTCACAATTTCTGGAAGGCCTGGCACGAACCCTCCCAAGTGATTCGGAGACTACGAAGCGGGTCGTGACAGGAGACCCAGCCGCCAAAGTCATCGCTGAAGCAGCCAACGGATATGACCTGGTCCTCCTTGGTGCATCCGAGCCCAGGCCGGACAGTGACCGCCTTTTCGGGCCATTTATCGACGACGTCGTTCGAATGGCCCAATGCGAGACCATGATCATCTCGGCCGGGCCGGGCGCTTGGCCACCGAAGAGAGTCCTCGTCCCAACGGCTGGAAGCCTGGCCGCGACTAGAGCAGCCGAGTTTGCGTTCTGGATGGGCGACGAATCGACGGAAATAGTCATCTTTCACGTTGTGGATCCTGAGTTGGCTCTATTGCCTCAAACCAGAGAAAACTCGTTGGCGACACCGATGGACATCGGCCAGTCTCTAATGGATGACCTGAGAGAACTCGGACAACGATCCGGCGTTCAAGTTACGACTGAGATCGTCATGGGGCCTCGGATTGTTTCGGCCATAGTTGAGCGTGCGCGGCGTGACATCGATCTGATCGTGGTCGGCACCCACGTTCGACCCGGTTCATCGCGTCTCTACCTTGGCCCGAAAGTGGAGAGACTTCTGAAAGAGGCGCCCTGCACATCTCTCCTCCTCAACAGTGTTCTGACCCACCGCTATTCGGAAACTCGTTGATCTCGTTGTCCCAAAGCACCCATCGAGATCTCTCGAGAGGAGAGAGTCACAGCGAGGCGAGCCGGGATGACTAGAACTCGCGAGGACTGGGTCACATCAAGCCGTCGAGATATCGGCGAACGTCCATCGAATAGTCCTCCATGGGGGCGTAGAAGCCGGATTTGAAGAACCGTGAGGTCATGCCCTTCTGCACACCCTCACACACCTTCCAATCCTGTTTGTTGATGACGTCCCAGAACTCGACGGCGTCGGACGGGTCGAAACCCGGCTTGTCGACCTCATCGACATGGAAGAGGAAGTCGCAGACAACCGTGGTTTGGGATGCCGAGTGCGGCCAGAGGGTGAAAGCTGCCACGTGATCCGCTGAAAGGCTCAGCATGAGATTGGGATAGATCAGCTGACCTTTGTGACGAAGTCGCTCATCGTTGCTCAGTGTCGAAAACGGCGCACGATTGGTCGTTCCTGAGGCGGTGAATGTCCAGGCACCTTCGCGATGAGGTATGCCCTTCTCCCAGTCGAGATCCGATCCGCCGCGCTTCTTGAATGCGGGTACCAGGTCGGTCAACTCCGGGTGGACCGGTCCGCAGTGGTAGCACTCGTTGAAATTCTCGACGATCGCCTTCCAATTGGCATGCACCGGATACACCAGGCGAACTGCGCTAACGAGATCTGCAAGGGGGTAGGCGGCCAGATACTCGGTCTGTCCCTGGAACTGGTCGGATACCGGTTCGGCGTGTTCTGGGTCGAGATGGAGCCAGATGAAACCACCCCAAGTCTCCAATCCAACTCTATGGAGTGGCAACTCCTCTTTGGTGAGCCCATCCGACTCATCGAGAAAAGGTGCGGCCCTGAGCCGACCGTCAAACGCATAGGTCCACGCGTGATATGGGCACTGGATGGAGCCCGCAAAGGTTCCACTGGGTCCGAGCGAGTTCTGCGAGGGCTTACCCGGCGCGTCGCTGAGCCTGCTACCTCGGTGACGGCACAGATTGACAAAGGCGTTCAGACCATCATCTCGGTCTTTGATGACGAATATCGATTCCCCGGCCAGGTCACAGACCAAGTGGTCACCGGGCTGGGGAATCTCTTCCAATCGACCGACGCAAAACCACTGATTGAACAAGATTCGGTTCCGCTCGCGCCTAAACCAATCGTCGTCGACGTAGGCATCACGGGGAAGTGTCGGCTCCATCGAAGGAGATTACTGCTCGACACCACCGGCAGGTCACGCCCATTCTCGAGCGATATCTCCGCGCCAGCTACGTCGAAACACCTCCTCGCCGTTGTAGGTCGCAGCCAGGTCAATTGCTATGTGAAGCGACTCATCACCGGTGATCTCCACGGTCCCCGTGGTGCCGACGTCCCATTCGGGCCGACTTAGACCCAAAGTGGACTCAGAGAAAACCCTGGTGGAACTGGTGTCGTCGTCGGCAACCTCAACTACCCAGTGTTGGTGTGAGGAGTAGCGCAGGTTGTCACGGACGGGCTGCAATTCGGCATGCAGAACTGTTCTGCGGAGCATGGTCTTGTCGTTCCCGCGCACGACTTCCCAGGTCGCGTTGGATTCGATCACTTCGACTGGCGGCTCGATCGGGGGTGGTGAATCTTCGAACGTCAAAGTCGTGACGGTGTCTCTCTGGGGCACCGTCGGCAGCACGATCCGACTCTGACTCGGGTCTACCGTCAACGTGAATTTCTTCTTCGGGGGCCAAACGACTGGAAAGTCCGCACCTGAGAGCGATAGACGCAACGACCAGCCAATCGGGATGAGCGCGGATGTCGCCAATAGGGGAAAGCTGATCGTCATTGGAAGCCCGGGTTTCGGAGCCAGTGGGCTGGAGAGGTCATTGGGGAAGGAAAGGTTGCGGCTGCCCCGACAAATGAGATGCGTCAAACCGGTCGGTGAGACGGCGAGGAGTCGAGCTGCGACCATGCCCACATCCACATCCGAAGTGACGGTCAGCTCAACCTGCGGTGTACCCAGGATCTCCAGGGGTTCGCCAAATGGCCGTGTCGTGAAGGCCATCGAGACTTCGTCGTCAAGCCCCGGGTCGTTGCTGGTCACGCCTGCCCTGTCCCATGCGGGTGCATGTGAGCCCACCCATTGGGGTCCGTTCCAGCTCGTGGAGACATTGGTCATGTCAGAGAGGTCAGCTGACCAGAGCGTCCGATCCGCTGGTGGCCACCCGCCCTCCGCTCTCCAATAGCCAGCCACCTCCTCTCCGTCCGTTGGATGGTCGGTCCTGACGAAGACTGTGAGTGCCGGCATGTCCATAACACCGTTGGCGTCACCCCGGAGGTGATGTCCGAACCAACGAGCCAGGAGATCGAAATGGTCGAATGTCGGCCTCGGGACGCCTGTAGCCGGTCGATAGTGACCCCACGGCCCGATGACCGTCCTGGTGGGGCAGCTCAGATTCTCGGCCATTGCCAGCATGCCATCCACGTAACCGTCGAGCCAGCCGCCGATCAACAACGTCGGGCACTCGATGGCCGAGTAGTCGGTACATGGCGATCCGTGTCTCCAGTAGTCATCTCGCTTTTGGTGGCTCAACCATTCGAGAGGCCATTGTGGAGTGGACTCCAGACGCTTCATCCACTCCTCGAACCAGACTTCGCCCACGATGTCGGGGTCCGGGGGTAACGCATTTGAAGTGACCATCGACGGCGGCCAGTCAACCTGCTCCGCGGCATGAAGTGAACCGCCCGTGTAATGGACATCGCAGGCAAAGCGATCGTGGGTGGCATGCATAGGAGCTATTGCCTTGAGCTGGCTTGGACGGAGCATCGCGGTTTGGAGCGCACTGAACCCGCCCCACGAGATCCCCCACATACCGAGATTGCCGTCGCACCAGTCTTGACACTCGGCCCAATTCATGATCGAAACGTTGTCCGCCTGTTCCTGTGGCGTGTATTCATCGAGGATCACGCCAGTGGAGGCGCCGGTGCCGCGGATGTCGATCCTGATTCCGGCGATCCCCCGTTGGGCAAGGTAGGTGAAGGTGGAAAAATCACGGGCGGTGCAGTCGTCATCCTTGCGGTAAGGGAGTGACTCGATGACAGCGGGGAAAGGGCCGTCGCCGGGTGCATCCGGCAAGTAGAGCGTCAACGCGATCCGTACCCCGTCATCCATGGGCACGAAGACTCGACGGTCGATCCGCACCGGGTACGTTTCGTGCCCAGACATCGGCGAAATGTAGCTGTGGTCGACCGCTCGAGTTCAGCTTTGGCCTCTCCAGGCTCGCGGATCTTCGCTGAATTGTCGCGAGCCTCGTCCTTGCACAGCGCCGGAAGGTTTGACGACGTCGCGGTGTGGGCCTATTACCGTTGAGACATGGAGGCTCTGCGCGTTCACCTATTCGGCGGCTTTCTCTTGGTCCGCCACGGGGTCGCTTTACCTCCGATCGCGTCGCGCGTCGGGCGATCGCTATTCGCCTATCTGATAATGCATCGAGGTCGGCCTCTTCAGCGCGACCTGCTGGCCGGGTCCTTCTGGCCCGATCTCCCGGAGGTGAAGGCGCGGCGGCGTCTCAGCCAAACCCTTTGGCAGATTCAGGACGTTGTGAATGAGGGCTCCATCTCGCACATCTCGGCGACAACCGACACGCTGGCGTTTGATTCCGCTCAGCCATATTGGCTCGATGTCGAGCAATTCGATCAGAACTATGAGCTCGCGATCATTACCTCAGATGAATCAGGACCAGGACGACGAGTCGATGCCACGGCCTTGCGCTCATGTGTGGAGATGTATCGGGGCGATTTCATGGCGGGGTTCTTCGACGATTGGGTGGTTCTCGACCAAGATCAATACCGCCAGCGATACATAGTTGCCCTGCGCCGACTCGTCGATGTCGCAAAGGCCGACGGCGCCTACGACGACGCTTTGGCACATGCCAGACGTCTCACGCACCACGATCCGCTCAGCGAGGACATCCATCAAGAGGTGATGAGGCTGTGTTTCCTGCTCGGGCGAACCAGCGAAGCGGTGGAACAGTTCGAGCGATACAAGTCGATTCTGAACGAGGAACTGGAGACCCTTCCATCACCTGAGATGAGAGGGTTGTACGAGCGAATCATTCGCCAACGGAGCGCAGGCATTAGCCCAACGCCCGAAGGGCATCGGGCGCCACCCCTCAGCGCCCGGCGCGAATTGCCCTTTGTTGGTAGGGATGAAGAGCGTCGACAACTCGTCGATTCAATGGAGAGGGTGTTGGGCGGCCCCGGCGGCGTTGTGCTGGTTGAAGGTGAACCTGGCGTGGGAAAAACCAGGCTCATCGCCGAAGCGGCTGAAGACGCTGCGTGGCGGGGATTCGAGGTGAGCTGGGGTGGTTGCCGGCCCGGCGCTCTGCGTCCGTTTGCTCCGTTGGCTGAGGTTCTCGAATCCTTGAGTCAGCTGAGGGTCGAGCAGCTTGCCGAGCAGGTTGAGCCGGTCTGGTTCAACGAGGCACTCCGATTGGCGCCCCGATCGGAGGGCAACGCGGAGGCTGCCCAGCCGTCCCCGCCCCTTCGACCAACTGAGGAGTCGACTCGGATGAAGGAAGCCCTCGTTCGCACTCTTGCGGCGCTGGGAAGGATCACGCCGCATCTCGTAGTGATCGATGACGTCCAGTGGGCAGACAAAGACACTCTCGCGGTTCTCAACCAGTTGGGTCGCCGACTCTCGGGATCGAGGATTTTGGTGGTCCTGCTCTACAGGAGTGAGGAGGCACGTGGTGACCCCGATGCCTGGGACACCCTGAGAGATCTCGATCGGGTGGCCGGTCTGGGGCGAGTTGTTTTGTCACCGCTCTCGGTTTTCGAGCTTGGTGACGTGGTCAAGAAGACCCTGGGGGTGGCCAGAATCGAGCCCAAGATCTCAGCGCAGTTTCATCGCCGGACCGGGGGAAACGTCCTCTTTGCTCTGGAGACACTTCACGCCTTTCGCGACCAGGGTCTGCTCGACGGAGACAACCCAGCCGACTCGCTCGCCTCTCAGCTCGAAGGGCAGATTCTCCCCGTTGCGCCCCGGGTGAGATCGGTCATCGAGTCCAGGATTTCTCTTTTGGGTGAGTTTGCCTCGACGGTGTGTCAGGCGGCGGCGGTCTCGAGTGACGCCGCCGGACTCGCAGTTCTGTCAGCTGCATCGGAAATTCCAAGGGCCGACGTAGTCGATGCGGTAGACGAGTTGCTGCATCGCGGCCTCTTGCGTGATACGGGCGATGGCATGTTTGTTGTCGCTCACGACCAGGTTCAGCAAGTCGTCTACGAGAGCATGGACTCTCATCAACGGGCCCGCATGCACGGCAGGTTCGGAATTGCGCTCGAAGCTGCTGAGTCGGTCGATGTGGAAGCGGCCGCCTACCACTTCTCCCAAGCCGGTGACTTCGGTCGCGCCGCTCCATACCTACTCAAGGCCGGCTTGCGGGCAGGTGAAATCCACGCCTACGCGACTGCAAGTAAATACCTTCAGTCCGCCCGCGAGCTGACGGCAGCGGTCGAGTGGCCAGTTGATGAGAGGTATCGGCTCCTCGCGGAGTTAGAGGGTGTACTCGACGTTCTCGGCCTGCGGGCTGAGCAGTTCGAGGTCCTCGACGAGATGGAGCGGCTCACCGGCTCACGTCCCGACTTGGAAGGGGATATGGAGCAGAGGCGAGCGTGGCTATTCGCACACACGGCGGAGTTCGAACGGGCGGAACAATCGGCCAGGCGCGCCATAGCATTGGCACGTAGCGGCGGAGATAGATCCGCGCAGGCAGCTTCTCTGGTCGCTCTCGGTACCGCCATGCGTTGGAGCGGGAAGCCGCTCGATGCCGTCTCTTACCTCCAGGAGGCTGTGGCGGAGGCGGCTGCAAACTCCGTAGAGGTGGCCGAAGCTCTCACCGAACTCGCGAGCACTCTGGTCGAAGTTCAGAGATTCGATGAGGCGCAGGCGTATCTCGTAGAGGCCCTAGGGATCTATGACGCTTGCGGAGATCTTCGTGGCGAAGCAGAGGTGGCAGGCATCCAAGCGCGCGCATTTCATCAGCAGGGAGAGCGAGACCGGGCCGAGGCGAGATTCGAGCGTGCCATCGAAATCTGCCAGCGGCTGGGTTACCGGCATGGTGAAGGGGTCAACCTCGTAAACATGAGTCTTCTCCACCATGTGCTGGGCCGGGTGGCAGACGCTCTCCCTGGTTACGAGCGCGCCGGGACGATCTTCGCCGAGCTTGGCAACGTTCGCGGCGAAGCGATGGTGCTCGCCAACGCGGCGTCGGCCCGTCATGATCCATTGGGTGACGATGCTCGCGCCTTCGAGGACGCAACAACTGCCTTGCGGTATTTCTCGGAGATAGGTGACCACGGCCGTGAGGCGCAATGCATGGAGATCTTGGCTGGAATCGCTAGTCGCAGAGGTGACTTGGACGAGGCACATCGGCTACTCGTGGAGAGTCTCGAGACTCTTGCGAACACCGGAAACCGGTATCTGGAGGGGCAACATCTCCGATCACTCGCGCTCCTGGAGCTGGACCGAGGCGATCCGAGCCTTGCGGCAGCGAGACTCGACACGGCCGACCGACTTTGCGCCGATAACGGTCTCGACGACCTCGGGGTTGAGCTCCTCTCGATACGTGCCATGGTTCTGCTCGAGATTGGCGATACAACGAGCGCATACGAAATGGCTCGGCAAGCGGTTGCAGGCCTCACCCCTGGAGTAGAGCATCGATATCTCGTCCATCACCGCCATGCCCTGGCTGCCGAAGCTGAGGGCCATTCCGAGGAGAGCCGCGAGGCATCGATTCTCGCAGTGGAAATGCTCGAGTCGGTCCTTGCCGGGCTGGAGCCGGCAGAGCGGAGCAGGTCGCTCCAGGAGGTGCCCGAGAATGCTGAGATCGTCGCGGTTGGAGACCGGCTCATACCAAAGACGATCAATGTTCGATTACCTGCTGTTGATGCTCCGATGGGCCGTCGGCTCCGGACAGCGGAACTTCGCCCGGTCACATGGACTATCGATCATCCTGACGACGCCAAGGGTGATTCGCCTATCGCCCGCCGCCGCCGGCGAGTCATGCGATTGCTAGATGAGGCGCGCGATCGGGGAGCGGTCCCCGCCATCGACCAATTGGCATCGGCTCTCGCTGTCAGCGATTCCACGATCAGACGTGATCTGAGTGCACTCAGAGTGGCTGGCCACGACGTAGAGACACGGGGAGACCGTCATCGGGCTTCGTGACGGAGAGTTCACGGCTTCATCCTCCACGATCTGAGACATCCGCGAGATGGGCTCAGCGCATAGTCGGGACGGTAACGGCATTGTTCTAGGAGGTCATCATGCGACGTCGTCTCGCGGTAGTAGTTGTTGCAGTCTTGAGCGCCCTGGCGTTGGCAGTTCCCGCCTTCGCGTCCGTAAGCCAGATGAGCTGACACTCCGCTCACGTCGCCGGCGTCCACTTCGCGATTCCATCAGGATGGTGCCGCGTCGTATGACGCCATCCAAGGATTCCCATTGCACCCTAAGAGTCAGCAGGCATTGGGGACGCTCTTGGGGCGGGTGGCCATTGCCCTCAGCTCTCAGCATGCTGCGAGCACAGGGTGGAACGTGCATTCCAGGACCACCCGCCTCAAGCAAACCAGAGAATAAACCCGATCGAAACTCTGCGCGGCTTCGGGTCCGCCACCGAAGCTTCTATTCCCGAGTGATGCCGTGACGGGCCATGAATTCGTCGACCTTCGCCCGCTCACCGGGAACGTCTACGTTGATGATGTGGGTGATGCCGGTCTCATCGCTCGCGGCGACGATTTGCTCTGCATTATGGGTGTGGGTCTCACCGTTGGCGGTCAGGATGTCTAGATAGCTGATCCGAAAAGTGCCTGGCTCATCGGTATCGAAGACGGTGCTGTCATACCCGACCTCATCGAACATCCGATGAGCTGACTCCGACGCACTGCGATAACTGGCGAGGATGGCCGTCGGGCCGGTCAATCTCTCGTTCCCGATTTCGTAGACCACGTCCGGACTCAACGTCGCGAACCCGGTCTCGTAATCGTCATTGTCCAGGGCCTTGGCGAGGGTTTCAACGTATTCGCGCGCAGTTGTCATCGCATCGACGTTAAGTGATCGAAGACAGACGATGTCGCCTTTTAATCCGAGTGGACTCGAAAGCCCTCGTGTTGTTTCATGCGGCGATGGTCAATCGGCAAAACGAAGCAGGCCTCGCCGGAGGTGTGTGGGTTTTCGCCCTGACTCCGGTCGTCTTGCTGCTGGCACTCTCCGGTCGATACGGCTTTCACCGCGATGAGTTGTATTTCATAGTCGCCGGGCGCAACCTCGACTGGGGTTACATCGATCAACCGCCTTTCACCCCTTTGGTTGCACGGCTGTCGGAAGCGCTCTTCGGGGTCTCACCCACAGCGTTACGCGTCCTGCCCGCGCTGGCGGTCGGTCTGGTGGCGGTCCTCGCTGGTTTGATGGCACGAAGGTTTGGTGGAGGACGGACCGCTCAGACCTTCGCCGCGTTCACCGCAGCGTTCACAGGAGTGCTCCTTGGCGAGGGTCACCTGCTGAGCACTGCGGTGTTCGACTATGCATTCTGGGGATTGGCGCTTTGGATCCTCGTGCTGCTCCTCGACGGGGCCGATCCCAAATGGTGGTTGGGTCTTGGGCTCGTGGTGGGTGTCGGGATGCAGAACAAATACACCATTGGATTCCTGGCAGCCGCCATTCTCATAAGCCTCCTGCTCACCCGACAGCGCCGGTTGTTGGTCTCGGGATGGCCGTGGATCGGAGCATTTGTTTCGCTTCTTGCGTCAACGCCGAACCTGCTGTGGCAAGCATCCAATGGCTGGCCCCAGTTGGAGATGGCTGAAGCTCTTCGGGCCCGTTCCGACGGCCCCATAGCCTTCGTCATTCTTCAGGTGGCGCTTCTCTCTGTCACGTTGGCCATCCCTGCCTTTGTCGGTCTTTGGTGGCTAGCTCGCGCTGAGACAGCACGACCGTGGCGCCCAATACCCATCGTCTTTGGCATCCTGTTCGTGGCATTTCTGGCGACAGAGGGCAAGGCTTACTACCTCGCACCGATCTACTCAGCGCTTCTCGCCGCCGGTGCACTCTGGTTCGAGCGATTGTCTGATCGTGGGCGTCGCTGGATGTCAGTTGTGGCCTCAGCGGGTGTGGCCGTCGGGCTCTTGATTGCTCTGCCGATCCTGCCTGTGCGCAGCTC
This sequence comes from Acidimicrobiia bacterium, assembly GCA_049686815.1. GTDB lineage: Bacteria > Actinomycetota > Acidimicrobiia > Spongiisociales > ZC4RG35 > JBAVIK01. The sequence continues at coordinate 10,266 of JBAVIK010000351.1, forward strand.
GGGCGCTCTCGATGCCACAGGCGAGCTGGGTGAGACGGTGGGATGGCCCGAGCTGATCGATCAGATTCACCTCGCATATGACATGATCCCGAATGACTCGAAGGACCAAGCAGTGATCGTGACAGGCTCTTACGGCGAGGCCGGGGCGGTCGACGTCCTCGGTCGGGACAGCGGCTTGCCCCAGGTGGTCAGTGGGCACAACAACTACTGGCTGTGGGGGCCCCCGGATACACACGGAGCCATCGTTGCTGTTGGGTTCCTTGGTCCTCTGCTCGAGCCGATCTGTCCCGATATCAAACTCATCTCGGTTCTAGGAAACCCCTATGACGTGGAAAACGAGGTTGTGGGGCAGCCTTTGATGTTGTGTCTCGAGCCCGTTGGACAGCTCAAAGACGTCTGGGATCAGGCGAGACACTTCAACTAGCCATGGTCTGTGTGGTTAGCCTTCGCCCCCAATGACCGCCGAGACCACCATCGCGGGGAGCCTGCCCAAGCCTCGCTGGCTGGCCGGCCCCGACCAACTGTGGGCGGGTTGGCTACACGATGGCGATGCCCTTGCCGAAGCCAAGCGCGACGCCGTCCGCCTCGCAGTCCTGGATCAGGAACGGGCCGGTCTTCAGATGATTTCAGACGGCGAGCAGACCAGGCAACACTTTGTCACCACATTCATCGAGGCGCTGGACGGTATCGATGCCACCAACAGGGAAACGGTCACCATCCGGCAGAGGTACGAAGCTTCCGTGCCACGGGTCGTTGGTGAGGTGGCGCGCCGTGGAGGTGTCTACGTGGAGGATGCGCGGTTCCTTCGCTCGATAACCGACAGAAAGATCAAGGTTCAGCTGCCCGGCCCCATGACGATGGTCGACACGCTTAAGGACGACCACTACGGAAGTCGTGAACAGCTAGCGATGCTGTTCGGAAACATTCTGAATGATGAGGCGAGAGAATTGGAAGCGGTCGGGGTGGACCTGATCCAGTTCGATGAGCCCGCGTTCAATGTGTTTCTCGACGATGTGCCAGGTTGGGGGATCGCCGCTCTCGAGTTGGCTGTCGCCAACATCGACGCTGCCACCGCGGTACACATTTGCTACGGCTACGGGGTCAGAGCCAATATCGATTGGAAGCACGGTTTGGGGCCGGAATGGCGTCAATACGAGAAGACGTTTCCAGTGCTGGCGGACTCCTCGATTGATCAGGTCTCTCTCGAGATCGCCGGGTCCAACGTCCCTCTCGAAGTGCTCGATCTCCTGGGTGAAAAGAGTGTCCAGGCTGGTGTGATCGACGTCGCAACAGATCGAGTGGAATCGGGGTCGGAAGTAGCGGAGCTGATCAGTCGGGTGGCAGAGCACATCCCTACCGAGCGGATCTTTCCATCGACGAACTGTGGAATGGTTCCATTGTCACGTGAGGTGGCCTTGGGCAAGATGGCTGCGTTGGCCCAGGGGACGTCTCTGTTCGGTTGATTGATTCAGCGTCGGTCGGTGGGTGTCATTGGGTCAAGACCGAAGCATCGAAGCCATAAGGCAGTTCGAGTCGGTGTTGAGCGAGTAGCTCAGTGTCCGCCAGGATCAGCTGGGTTGGGCCATCGGCCACGACGATCCCATCGTCCACGATCAGCGTTCTCTCACACAGCTCCAGGGCTAGCGACAAATCGTGGGTGATCACGAGCATGGTGATGGGAAGCGTCTTCAGCATCGAGATCAACTCACGTCTCCCAAGCGGATCGAGTCCCGATGTTGGCTCGTCGAGGACAAGCACATCGGGTTCCATCGCCAGCACCGTGGCAACAGCAACACGCCTTCTCTCTCCCCCACTGATGTGATGTGGGGCCCGCGTTGCCAGCTCAGAAACGCTGACCGCCTCGAGCGCATCGTCGACACGACCGTCCAGCTCGGTACCACGTATCCCCAGGTTGGCCGGCCCGAAGGCAACATCTTCTTTCACCGAGGGCATGAACAGCTGGTCGTTGGGGTCTTGAAACACCATTCCCACTCTGCGACGAACCTCGATCAGGTCAGGCTCCTTCACGGACATCCCAGCGATTCTCACCTCACCATGATCAGGTCTGTTGATGCCGTTGAGGTGGAGAGCGAGCGTGGTCTTGCCTGCTCCATTCGGTCCCAGCATGGCGACACACTCACCTCTCTGGACATGGAGGTCGAGGCCTTTGAGCACTTCTCGTCCGTCGGGATAGGAGAACCGAAGTCCGTGCACATCGATGACCGCTTCGCTCATGAGATCACCAGCCCGACAACAGCGACCACGATCCCCGCCGTGGGCAGACTGAGAGCGACGATCCATTGGCGGGTCGTCGCCTGTTGGTCTGTCATCGTTGGCATCTCCCCGGTGAACCCGCGCGCCAGCATCGCCGAGTGGACGCGTTCACCCCGCTCGTAGGAGCGAATGAACAAGGCTCCCGAAGAGGACGCGATCGGTCTCACCTGCCAGATCCATCTCGGGTCGAATCCACGTGCGGTCATCGCAGTCCTCATCCGTCCCAACTCCTCCGCGATCACCTCGAGGTAGCGCATCATGAAACCAGCGATTGCCGTGAGAACCGATGGGACGTGCAGTCTGCCCATGCCATTGAGCATGTCGGGCACTTCCGTGGTTGCGGCAAGCAAGATCGTGGCGCTTGCGCCGATCGACGCCTTGGCGAGGATGTTCCAGGCACCCCAGAGGCAAGCTTCGGACACGGTGACCCCAAGAAGCTCGACCTGTTCACCCC
>JBAVIK010000352.1:0-11404 GCA_049686815.1 Acidimicrobiia bacterium
CCCTCAGGTCGCGTCGGTGCTCCAGACTCACGACGAAAGCCGAGAAAGTTCCCTCAGCGAGAAGGTCACCGTACAAATCCACGATTACGGTCGCTGCCTCGACGACGGCCGCTGAGGCCCGGATCTCGGCGAGTACACGTGAAGTCTCACTCAGAGACCGGTCCTCGTACTCGTAGACGCGATCGGTCAACTCACCACGCACCAGGCGGAGCAGGGCGCGGACCTTCTTCACGGCTTTCCTCGACTCGTGGACGGCAGAACCGAACTGATCCTCACCGTCGAAAAAGCCGCTCGCGGCTAATTCGAGCTGATCGAGCATCACCCTTTTCAAACCGATAGCCAGGGTCTCGGACTTGCCCAGCTGAAACCGGGAATCAACCGACGCAAGACGCGGATCCGTTGGCGAGTAGGTGGCCAGGCTGGTCACAAATTTCAGCGTAATGTCGAGTCGTATGAGATCCGCGGGTCTTCTCCCATTCCGAACGAACCCTCTCGTCGTTCTGATCGCGCACCCGGGTGGCCCTTTCTTTGCCGGAAGAGAAAATGGCGCCTGGTCGCTGGTTAAGGGGATGGTGAAACCGGAGGAATCGGACCTCGACGCCGCAGCCCGCGAATTCGAAGAGGAGACAGGCTGGCCCGCACCCCGAGAGAGGTGGATCCACCTCGGCGAAACCGTGATGCGATCCCGGAAGGTCGTCGTGACTTGGGCAATCGAACATGACTTCGACCTCGAAACGTTCTCTCCGGGGATGTTCACCATGCACGGGCGGGAATACCCCGAGATCGATCGTGTTGGATGGGTCCCACCGGAAAGGGCAAGGGTCCTACTCAATCCAGCGTTCTCGATCTTCATGGATCGATTAGAAGACCACCTCAGCTTTAATGGGCGAAAGGAGTGACCATGACTGACATGCCGCAAACCGAGAGCGAATGGCGGGCGAAACTGAATCCTGAGCAATATCAGGTGCTGCGTCAGGGAGCTACCGAACGGGCCTTCACCGGCGAATACTGGGACTCGAAGGCACCTGGTGTGTACCGCTGCGCGGGCTGCGGCGAGAAGCTCTTCTCATCGGATACCAAATTCGAGTCGGGTTCTGGCTGGCCGAGCTTCTTCCAACCACTCAACCCCGAAATGGTTGATGAAGAGAGTGACCGGTCTTTTGGGATGGTGCGTACCGAGATCAAATGCTCCAACTGCGGTGGTCATCTCGGTCATGTGTTCGATGACGGGCCCGGACCGACGGGTCTCCGTTACTGCGTCAATTCCGCGTCCCTCGATCTCGAGACCGATCCGGCCGCAACCGAATAGTCGCTCTGCATCAGTTTGATCTCGATCGGGACCTGATCCTCAGCCAACCCCTTCGTGTTGGGCCGGGAGTTGTCCGAAGCACTAGTTCGATCTGAACTCTGTCAGCACCCGCTTCGCATCGTCCTCGATGGCAAATTCCGGAAGGTCTGCAACCGTGACTCGACTGACCATCAGCCCGTCGACCATGGTCTCATCCTCGGCGATGCCAATGAGCATGTGTCTCACGATCGCGTTGTCTGGTACGACGTCAAAGCAAAACTCCTCGACTCCATCATGGCGGGCCGTGGCCACCAACGTCTCCAGGAGAAGTCTGCCGATTCCCCGACCCTGATACTCATCGACGACCGTGACTGCTACCTCGGCACATCGGTCCGCGCGGGACACGATGTAGCGCCCAACACCGACACCACTCCCGTCTACCGACACACCCCACGCCACATGGTCGGTCTGGTCCACATTGGCCAGATAGTCCAACTCGCTATCACTCAGCGCCGCCCTCCCCTGACCAAATCGGGTGTAACGGGAGCGCTCCGAGAGCTGTGCGAAACCCGCCTCGATGAGCTTGCGATCCTCGAAGAGCAACGGGCTGAGAATCACTTCGGCCCCATCGTCGAGTCGTAAGGTCAACCTAGGACGATCGGGGGGAAGGTCGATCCTCATTGATCTCCATTGTCGTCCACGTGGGCCGTTGCCGCGTCAGTTTGGGCTGCGGGATGTAACTTCACCCCCGATGGTGAGGCAACGACTGGCGACGGTCACATCCGATTTTGGCTCGGGCAAACGTGAATCCCACGACTCGACGCCCTTCTACGAGCGATTCTCTCCACCAATCATCTCACCGGATGAGCACGTCATTGCACCGGTGACCGTCGATGAGATCTTCTTTGGCGACGCACGGTCGATGTCCGACTCCGAGGTCGCTGACGGCTCGGTGGCTCTGCTCGTCACATCGCCGCCGTATTTCACGGGCAAAGAATACGAGACCGACCTGGCGCAAGGTCACATCCCTTCGAGCTATGTGGAGTACCTCGAGATGCTCCACGACGTGCTTGCCATTTCCCTTCGGAAGCTCGAGCCAGGTGGCCGAATGGCCATCAACGTTGCCAATCTGGGACGAAAGCCGTATCGATCGCTGTCAGCCGACCTCATCTCGATACTGCAGGACGACCTTGGAATGTTGCTCCGGGGCGAAGTCATCTGGCAGAAAGCCAAGGGCGCCGGCGGCAGCTGCGCGTGGGGTTCATACCGGTCACCGCAGAATCCGGTCCTACGTGATGTAACCGAGCGGGTGATCATCGCATCCAAAGGGCGATTCGATCGGGCGGTGAAGCGGTCAAAGCGCGAAGAAGAAGGCCTGCCTCACGAAGCTTCCATCGACACCGACGAGTTCCTGGAGGCGACCCTGGATGTCTGGGAGATTCCTTCGGAGAGAGCAACCCGGGTAGGGCACCCCGCACCATTTCCTGTTGCTCTCCCACGGAGACTGATCGAGTTGTACACATATCTCGGCGATCTCGTCCTCGATCCTTTCATCGGAAGCGGGACAACGGCCATAGCGGCACTGGAAACCGGAAGGCACTACGTGGGCTTCGACACTGAAGAGTCCTACATTGCCCTGGCCACGGAGCGAATTCGGGAGGCGAGACCATGACCATCCGAATTCTGACTGTTTGTGCCGGCAACATTTGTAGATCGCCGGTCGCGGCGGCTGCGATCCTCGAAGCGGCCGACACATTCGGCGTTGATGTCGTCGTCGATTCGGCCGGGACAGGCTCTTGGCACATCGGTCAACCTCCCCACCCCGAGTCGGTCGCTGCGGGTGCCCGTGTCGGGCTGGCCGTCAAGGGTCGAGCCCGCAAGGTGCACGTGGCCGACTTCGACAGGTTTGACGTGATCGTCGCCATGGACCGCTCCAACATGAAAGACCTGGAGGAATTGGCCCCAAACCTCGAAGCACGGGCCAAGGCCAGGCTGTTCAGAACCTACGACCCATTCTCCGAGGAGGACGAAGTGCCCGACCCCTATGGGGGGCCGAGCGAGGGATACGACGAAACCATCCAGATCGTGCGGGCCTCGGCGCGGGGGATGATGGAGGCCCTCTCGTCAGCCAGAATGGAGGATCCGGTACCCGTCGAGTAAAAAGCTCACAGCTCGATCGTGTGGATCCGAAATCCCCAGGAGCTCGGGAAAACCCAGAATTGCGCCGCTGAATGACTGGCTGTTCCAATATGGGTTGGATTGATCGACCTCCGACCAAGGAGCGACATAGAGGTACGGCTCGGGGTGACTGCCGTCGCCCGGTGATGCACCAAAACTGGCCCGCTGTCCCCTCTCGGGGTCTCCCAGTTCGGTGGCAGGATCGAAATGTTCGGGCCAAAGCTGGACTTCACTGACGTCGTCGCCTGCTTGACCATGCGCCCTCAACTCATCTAGGACGCCCATCCCGAAGTGAAACCAGTTCCCTATCGCTCTACTCGCTTCGTCTGAGATATCGAGGGGGGTGTCAGGATCTGCGGGTGATAGTGGGTCGTGAAAGTCGGAGAACCAAACTGGCTCATAACCGATACCAAAGAACTCTGCGGCTCCCCGGACGGTGGTGATCGTCTGCGTGGCTACTCCAACCTCGCTCTCATGAACCAAGAGGTCGCCCTCGACGCGAACTACTCGACCACCGAACTCGGGAGTCCCGAATCCACCAGGCGTGGCGGTCAGACCCATTCGTCCCGTCGCTTTGTACCGAACCGGGCTCACCGCGAAAAAGGCGAGTTGATGAAGAGCTTCACGGGTCTCCACATGCTTGGAGGGCAACGCTCCTAGCTTCATGCGTTTGATTCCTCCTTGATGGGCTTACGCCAGAACATCGCCAACTGACCGGCGGCAGCCAGCAGTCCGAGTGCAAAGATGCCGGCCCCCACGGCTCCGGAGAGCATGTTTTCGATACCGAGGGCCCGGTCGATCGAAAACGATCCAGGACCGCCCACGGCCAGGGCTAAAGAGATGGCAGCGAGCGTCCCCACATACTCATAACCCTCATCGGGTCGATGAAAGACGAAGAACCCGGCAAATCTGTGGATGGACCAGAACGCGACGAACATCGTCGCCACCAGGCCAGCGGCCGCAAACGATGTGAGGAGCCCCAGGACGAGACCCAACCCGACAGCCAGCTCCATTGCCGAAGACAAGAAGGCATTGACCTTGGCCTGTCGGAATCCAACTTTGGCGAACCAGCGGGCCGTGCCCTCGAGATTGCGGCCGTGGTTGATCCCGTGCGCGATGATGACGACACCGGCCCAAAGCCTCAGGATGAGCATGGCGATATCAATTCTTTCCAATTCCCCACCTCATTGCTGGCGACAACCCTACATGTCGCCATTGGGTCGATTCATGCCGGAAAATCGTTTCCACGACATGTTGGCGCGGTCAGGTCGCCGTAGCATGGCCGCCTGGCGATCGGGGAGAGTTTCTCATGGTGGACGTTGATGTTGTCGTCGTGGGAGCGGGTCTGGCCGGTCTCACAACGGCTCGGGATCTGACCGCGGAGGGTCGTGATGTAGCCGTGTTGGAAGCCAGAGACCGGGTGGGCGGACGAACGTTCGACCAACACCTGAGCAACGGCGTGAACGTTGAATCGGGTGGCCAATGGATCGGCCCCACTCAGGATGCCGTGTCAGCACTTTGTCGTGAGCTCGGCCTGGAGACTTTCCCGACTTACGTCGATGGTGAAGACATCACCTTCTACAACGGCTTAGCTGCCCGCCACGGAAGTGAGGACTTCGGCTTGCCCGAGGCGAGTTCGATTGAGCTGGCGCGCGTTTGGGAGATCATCGAGACGTTGGCGAAACAGGTGTCAACCACGGCACCCTGGACCAGTGGTGAAGCCGAGAGGTTTGATCAGATAACTGTGGGGGCCTGGCTGCGGGAACAAACCGGTGACGACTTGGCCTTGCGGTTCTTGGGGATGGTCATCCCGGCGATATTTGCGGCGGAGCCCCTGGAGATTTCCATGTTGCATTTCTTGTTCTATGTGAACTCGGGCAACGGTTTGCAGATGCTGGCGGATACCGAGGGGGGAGCCCAGGAGAACCGTGTCGTCGGCGGAACCCAGTCGATTTCAAAAGCGATGGCTGGCGAACTTGGTGAGGCAGTTGTTCTCAACACGGGCGTTCTGGCCATCCGGCAGAGCACCACCGGGGTGGAGGTGGTCCATGCCACGGGCTCGATCACTGCCCATGATGTGGTGGTTGCGATTCCCCCCACTCTCGCCGGGCGCATCTCCTACGAGCCACTGCTTCCGGTCCAAAGAGACAGCCTCACCCAGCAGATGCCGGCAGGCTCGGTGATAAAGACGAACATTGGCTACGCGACTCCCTTCTGGAGAGACGAGGGGTTGAGCGGCTCCGTGTTCGGCTTGGAAGATGAATTCAGTGTCGTCTTTGACAACTCGCCGCCCGATGCAAGCTGTGGGGTGTTGGCGACGTTCGCCGAAGGGGATCACGCTCGTCACGTTCGTTCCCTTCCTCCGAAGCAGAGGCAACAGTTGGTTGTCGAAACCATGGTGAAGTACCTCGGTCCCAGAGCATCCGATCCGTTTGACATAGTTGAAATGGATTGGAGCACAGAGCGGTGGACCCGAGGATGCTATGGAGCCCATCTGGGTGCTGGAGTGTGGACCCGATACGGACACGCCCTCGCCGAGCCGGTCGATCGGATTCATTGGGCGGGCTCGGAGACCGCGGAAACCTGGAACGGCTATATGGATGGAGCCGTCCGTTCTGGCCATCGTGCCGCCGCCGAGATCCTCGGCCGCTAGACCGAACCGAATCGGGCTCCGACGGCGTTGAACATCAGCGGATATCGGTCATATATGACCGGTACTACCTAAGGTTTCACTCTGGGTTAGGCCTCTTCGACGATCCAGGCCGTGACCATCCCGAACATGCCCTCTTCACGTTCGACGTGGGTGAGAATATGGCAGTGCCATACCCACACACCGGGGTCCTCGAGCTGGAGTAGGACCGAGTATCTCTCCCCGGGGGCCACGTTGACCGTGTCTGACCAATAGGGTTGGTCAAGAGGGATCCCGTCCTTGGCAAACACCAGTTGGGGGAACTGATGTTGATGCATCGGATGGATCTGAAGACCTTCGTTGTAGTAGTGGACCACAACCCAGTCTCCGACCTTGCCGACATATGGCTCGGTCGCCGGGAACGATTTCCCGTTCAAACTGAGACCGATCACACCAGCGTCGTTCAGAACCATGGGGATCTCATGATCGATCTCCATGTTCGAAGGGATGGTGACACCAGAGACGGTCATGCCTCTCGGTACGGGTGTTTCCCCGATGATGAAGGTGCCAAACAAGCCATTCGGAATCTGCATCTGACCGTGATGATGGGCGTGGTACATGCCGATGGCTGGTTTGCGAGTGGTGAACTCGTAGACAAAGGTCTCGCCCGACTTGATCAACGGTTGCGTCAGCGGAGCCACTCCGTCCATGGCGTTTGGCGTGGCGATGCCATGCCAGTGAACATCGGTTCCCATGGGGAGTTTGTTCTCCACCACGATGCGAACCGTGTCACCCAGATCAACCCGAATCTGAGGTCCCGGTACTTGACCGTTGTAGGTCCAGGCATCAACGATCTTGCCCGGCTCGACCTCCCACGGAGTGATCTCGGCCGTGAGATGAAACTCCTTGGTCCCGTCCGGGAGGATTGTCGGCTCGAGCGGCTGGTTCCCGCTCCCTTCGGTTTCCGCCGGGAAGGCCAGCATCGAATCGGTCATAGCCTTGTCGAGGGCGTCCCAGTCGATCTCCGCGGCCTCCCCACCAGAAGAGCCGGCGCCTTCGCCGTCGCCGGTGACAACCAAAACAGCCTCCATGCCGGCTTCACGGTGGCCGGCAATCGTGCAAAAGATGGTGTAGCTGCCCGGGTTTAGAGCCCCAACATCCAATGAAGCCGACTCGCCGGCGTTCAAATCTGGTGTAGAGGGCCCACCCTCAAGGGCGAGATTGTGTATCACGGAGCCCGAGTTTTGAACCTGAAATGTGGTCGGTCCGGATGAAAGATTCATATCACCGGTAATGGAGAACTCACTGAGTTCGAAAGAGACCGTCTGAGGAGCACCGGCACCTTCCCCAGCCGTTGTGGTGTCACCGTTCGCAACGGCGAAGATCGCCAGGAACATGGCCCCGGCACCAATGATGCCCACCAAGATCAGAAGCTTGTCAAAGGCACCTGCAGGAGTGTTCTGTTTTCTTGAAGTCATTGTTGGCCAATGTATAGATGGTGGTCACGTCTGCTCTAGGGACTTTCGCCCTTAGAGCGCGGGCACAATACAACGCTGAGACGCTCTCCAATTCCGTCGCAAAGACACCCCAAACCTCAGGTTTGCATCCCCTTTTGTCTACGGTTCTCCCCCTATGAGAAGTTGGGCAGAGGGAGCGCTAGCCATCGTTGTCGTCGTGGCCGTCGGTGGCAGCATGTTTCTGTTTGCCGGCGATTCGAGTAGCGATGAGTCTACGGCGACCACGGTGCCGGTCGTGTTCGATCAAGAAGCAGCCACCAGAGGGCAGGTAACCGCCGAAAGCAGCGGATGCCTCCAGTGTCACACCGTCGACGGCACCCCGAGCTCCGGGCCCACCTGGAAGGGTCTCGCGGGATCGAGTCGACCCCTCACCAGCGGTGAGAGTGTCATCGCCGACGATACCTATCTTCGCAATTCGATCATCGATCCCGCTTCACAGGTGATCGAAGGCTTCGACCCGATCATGCCTCCTGATTACGGGGAGTCGCTCGACGAGCAGGAGATCAACGATCTGATCGCATATATCAACAGTTTGGCCAACTAAACCACCAGCTCACGGGGCCAGGCAGGAAAAATGTGACAATACCTCACTCAGGTTGTACACTTCTGGTTGACTCAATCAATTAACCGGAGGTTTCAACCAACATGTCACGCGCCGTAGGTATCGACCTTGGCACCACGAACAGTGTCATCTCAGTCCTCGAAGGTGGGGATCCGACCGTTGTGGCCAATGCCGAGGGAGCACGTACAACCCCATCGATCGTCTCGTTCAAAGACGGTGAGGTCCTGGTCGGTGAAGTAGCGAAACGCCAAGCAATCACCAACCCCGATCAGACAATTCGCTCGGTCAAACGTCACATGGGGACCGACTGGTCCATCGACATAGATGGCAAGGACTACACCGCACAGGAAATCTCGGCCCGCATCCTGATGAAGCTGAAGCGAGATGCCGAATCATATTTAGGTGACACCGTCGTCGACGCGGTCATCACCGTCCCGGCGTACTTCAATGACGCCCAGCGTCAAGCCACCAAAGAAGCCGGCCAGATCGCCGGTCTCAACGTATTGCGCATCATCAACGAGCCAACAGCCGCTTCGCTTGCATACGGGCTCGACAAGGAAACCGATCAGACGATCCTCGTCTACGACCTCGGTGGTGGCACTTTCGACGTCTCGGTCCTCGAGATCGGTGATGGAGTTTTCGAAGTCAAGGCGACCTCTGGTGACACGAAACTCGGCGGGGACGATTGGGATGAAGCGGTCATCGAATGGCTGGTGAAGAGTTTCAAGAACGACCACGGCGTCGATCTCAGTCAGGATCGCATGGCCATGCAGCGTCTCAAAGAGGCAGCTGAAAAGGCCAAAATCGAGCTTTCCACGGTGGCCGAGACCGAGGTGAATCTGCCGTTCATAACTGCAACCGATGCCGGGCCGCTTCATCTGCAGCACAAGCTGAGCCGCTCAGAATTCCAGAAGCTGACCGAGGACCTGCTCGAGCGGACAAAACGGCCCTTCGAATCGGCAATCAAGGACGCCGGCATCGACGTCAGTGAGATCGACCATGTTGTGATGGTCGGTGGCTCAACGCGTATGCCCGCCGTGCAAGAGCTGGTCCAAGAGATGACTGGCAAAGAGCCACACAAGGGTGTCAACCCCGATGAGGTCGTCGCCGCCGGTGCCGCGATCCAGGCAGGAGTTCTAAAAGGCGACGTCAAAGACATCCTGTTGTTGGATGTGACACCACTCACCCTCGGCATAGAAACCAAGGGCGGCGTCATGACCCGGATGATCGAGCGGAACACGACGATTCCGACGAAGCGGTCGGAGATCTTCACCACCGCCGAAAACAATCAGCCCGAGGTTGAGATCAATGTGCTCCAGGGTGAGCGCACCATGGCCAACGACAACAACACTCTCGGAAAATTCCGACTCACGGGAATCCCACCGGCCCCGATGGGGATTCCCCAGATCGAGGTCAGCTTCGACATTGACGCCAACGGAATCGTCCATGTCTTCGCCAAGGACCTCGCCACCAACAAAGAACAGAAGATGACGATCACCGGCGGCACCGCCCTGGCTTCCGACGACATCGACCGAATGGTCAAGGACGCCGAGGCATACGCTGAGGAGGATGCCAAGCGCCGCGAGGCGGTGGAGACCAGAAACCAGGCCGACCAACTGGTCCATCAGACCGACAAGCTCATCGAGGAGCAGGGAGAGCAGATGACCGAAGACGAGAAGTCATCAGTCGAAAGCTCCGTATCCGCTCTGAAGGAAGTGATGGGCAACGAGGAGTCGGCGACCGAAGACATCCGGGCCAAGATGGACGAGCTCATTCAGGCCAGCCAGGCCATGGCCACCCGGCTCTATCAGCAGGCCGCAGCCACACAGGCTGAAGAGACCGGATCAGACGGCGACTCGGGCTCAGACGATGACGATGTCGTCGAGGCAGAGATCGTTGACGAGGATGAGTGATCGAATCGTTGAGGAGACGACTGACCCGGCCGCAGTCGAGGCGATAGCTGAGGAAGAGACGCCCGTGCCGGAGCCTCATTCACTTGGTCTGGAACTACCCGCGGAGCCAACCGACGCAATTGAGATGCTGCTGCGAGAGCTGGCGCGTGCTCGCGGCGAAGCGGACTCATATCTCGATGATCTGAAACGAGTCGCCGCCGACTTCGACAACTACCGGAAGAGATCGACTCGGGAGAACGCTGAAATGCTCGACCGCGCCACGGAAAAGGTGGTTGTCGGATTGATGCCGGTCCTCGACACGTTCGATGCTGCGCTCGACACCCAACCCGAGACTGATTCTGAGCGTCAGCTGTACTCGGGCATGATCAACACGAGAGGTCAGCTACTCAAGTCACTCGAGGCCGAAGGTCTCGAGGTCGTGCCGACGGTTGGTGAGGTCTTCGACCCGGAGTTCCACGAACCGGTCGGCGCACCTTCCGGTGTTGGGACTCTGACGGTCTCGGAGGAGCTCCGTCGTGGCTACCGACTCAACGGGAAGGTATTGCGGGCTGCCCTCGTGGCACTGGAAGTGGAGTAGGGATGAACCGCGACTGGATCGAGAAGGACTTCTACAAGACCCTCGGAGTGGCGAAGGAAGCCACCCCTGAGGAAATCAAGAAGGCCTATCGCAAGCTCGCCCAGCAGCATCACCCCGACACCAACCAGGGTGACGCCGCCGCAGAAGACAAGTTCAAGGAGATCTCCGAGGCCTACGCGACCCTTTCCGATGTCGAGCAGCGAAAGGAATATGACCAGGTCCGTCGGGTCGCCGGCTCCGGCGGTTTTCAAGGGTTTGGTGGCCAACCCGGCGGATTCGGAGGCCAACAGGTTCGCGTCGAAGACCTTCAGGACCTCCTGGGCGGATTTGGGGGCCTCGGCGACCTCTTTGGTGGGTCCGGTGGGACGGCATCGGGACCGTCGCGAGGGCCTGACCTCCAGACCGAGCTGACAGTTGGTTTTGATGACGCCGCCCACGGGACAACCACGGCGGTGCATCTCCGCGGGGAAGCGGCCTGCTCACATTGCGGAGGCAGCGGAGCCGAGCCTGGTACCGACGTGACGGTGTGCCCCAACTGCCGCGGTCGAGGGATGGTGGCGCAAAATCAGGGCTTCTTCTCCTTCTCCCAACCCTGTCCACAGTGTCGGGGCAGCGGTCGTTTGATCGAGACGAAATGCTCGGTATGCCGTGGTTCCGGCTCGGAGAATCGGACCAGAGAAGTGAAGCTCCGGATCCCGGCCGGTGTGAGTGACGGGACAACGCTGCGTTTGCGGGGAAAG
>JBAVIK010000353.1:0-2710 GCA_049686815.1 Acidimicrobiia bacterium
TCTCCCGATTGTGTCGTTACCCCCGAGGTCGGCTTCAATGGGAACGCGATGACCGATTACGAAGAGATACAAAACAGGATGGCAGAAGAGCCAGACTTGGATCCCCTTCGAGCCACCTCGGTCAAGCCTTCATGGTGGGAGAGGGTGGGTCAACCCACACTGCAGAAGCTTGGGAGCCGAAACGGCATCACCGTCATACTCGCCGTCACGATTTTGATTGTTCTTGCCTTCGGCGTCGTCATCCTGACCTGAGGGCGAAGTCACCCTTATGCCCGGCGAGCTCGAGGTCACCCGGAGTGATATCGAAGCGGCGGCCGTCCGGATCGACGGGTTTGTTCGGGTCACACCAATTCTCGAGCTCGGCGACGTGTTGGGAGGTGGCTTCAACCTCGGTGCGAAACTCGACTACACCCAACCAACCGGCTCTTTCAAGGTTCGAGGCGCGTTTTCTCTGCTCAGATCTCGAGAGCCGGCCCAGGGGGTGGCTGCAGCATCGGGGGGCAATTTCGGGATGGCGATCGCCTACGCCTGTTCCAAACTCGGATACGCGGCCACCATCTTCGTGCCCGAGACCTCACCCCCACAAAAGATTGATCGCATTGGTCAATACGGCGCCGACGTTCGGAAAGTCGCCGGGTACTACGACGACGCTCTCGCCGAGTGTGAGGCGTTTGTGGCCGATAGTGGGGCCTTCATGGCCCACGCATACGACCAACCGGAAGTGGTGGCGGGACAGGGCACTGCTGCCCGGGAAATCGTCTCCCAGGATCCCACCGCCGACACGATTCTCGTAGCCGTTGGTGGGGGTGGTCTCATTGCAGGGATCGCCAGCTGGTGCCGCGACGACACAAAGGTCGTTGCAGTGGAGCCGTTTCTGTGTCCCAGCTTCAGTGCCGCCAAGACTGCTGGGCAACCGGTGCCGGCAGAAGTCGGGGGAGTGGCATCTTCGTCACTCGGGGCTTCGACGATAGGCAGTCACTGCTGGGCTGCCCGAAGTTGGATCGACGATTCGGTTCTCGTTGGCGAAGACGACATTCTCGAGGCACAGGCTTGGCTCTGGGCAGCAGCCAAGCTCGCTGTTGAGCCTTCAGCCGCGACCACCATCGCCGCCTTGAGGTCCGGTGCCTATCGGCCGGCAACGGGAGAACATGTCGTTGTGATGCTGTCCGGCGCCAATTTCGACCCAGGCTCTCTCAGCTAGAGCCCAGCCAATCCTTGGGCAAGCCGTGGTGTGCGGCCATACTCGCTCAGGTTCATGCATCTCATCCGCACTTTCATCGGTGGTTTTCTCATGGGCTCCGCCGACATCGTCCCCGGGGTCTCAGGTGGGACGATTGCCCTGGTCATCGGGGTCTATGAGCGGCTCGTCGCTTCCATCCGAGAGGGAAGTTCTGCGCTGGGGCGTCTCTTACGGGGCGACCTGAGTACGGCACGAGAACATCTGGCACGTGTCGAATGGGCATTTCTGATCACGCTCCTCGCCGGAATTCTTGCTGCCGTTGTTCTCCTCGCCAGCTTCCTAGAGCGACAACTGGAGGAACGGCCCACCCTCCTTGCAGGGTTGTTCTTTGGGTTAGTCGCGGGGTCGGTGGTGATTGCTTGGCGCCGAATAGGTAGTCCGAGGTTGACACATCTCGTCATTACCGTTCTCGTGGGAACGGCATTGTTCTTGATTCTCGGCTTGGGTCAGGCAGGTGACGTTACCGACCCTTCATACCTGGCCTTCTTCCTGGCAGGAGCCCTCGCTATCTGCGCCATGATCTTGCCTGGTATCTCGGGCGCTCTCATTCTCCTGATGCTCGGGATGTATGCACCAGTGCTTGGGGCCGTTTCAGACAGAGATCTCGGTGTGGTTGGAGCGGTGGGGCTTGGTGCGATCGTGGGGTTGGCTCTGTTCTCGCAGACGCTCAACTGGGCATTGCAGAATCATCATGATGTGATGCTCGCTGCCCTGGTGGGCCTGATGGCGGGCTCGACGAGGGTCCTCTGGCCCTGGCCCGACGGGGTGGAGAGCGCTCAGCTGTCAGCCCCGGGAGACGATGTCGTCCAGGTCGTGGTGGCGGCGATCATTGGTGCGGTGCTGGTCTATGCGATTTCGAAGCTGGCCGCGGACAAGGAGTCAGCAGTCATGGAGCAACCAGCTTCCTCTCGGCCGTAGCCAATCCAGTCGAAGAAAGCTCGTCGACGAGGTGATTGTCGAGTCTCGACCAGATCTCTGGTTTTGCCAACGTTCGTTTCATCGAAATCACAGTTCGCATGAACGTCGGGACCGAGCGTGACGCGTCCATCGGATTGGGTCTAGACGCGTTCTGGACCGACGGGGAGGGCCGTAACACGACGATGTCGGTGTCAGGCCAGGCATCCCGGATGAGCGCCATCTCGTCGTTGAGTGACTTGGAACCGACACGGTCAAAGATCTTTTCGTGAAACCGAGCTCTCTTGCGCTGGACGTCAGCTGCCATTGGAGCGATGACCAAGACCAGGTCGAGCGGAGTACCGGTGCCCAACACCAGGTCGGCGTGTGTTCCTGAAGACACGCCACCGTCGACATACAGGTCGTCGCCGATCGCATACGGCCGGAAGACAAGGGGTATGGCTGAGGAGGCAGCAACGGCTTCAGCCAAACCGACGTTGGGGGCTTCTTCGGTTCCGAACGCGGTGCGAGTGCCGGTGCGGATGTCATGGGCCACGATCGCAGTCGGTCGAGAAG
>JBAVIK010000354.1:0-13045 GCA_049686815.1 Acidimicrobiia bacterium
GTCACCCACTGCGAGTGTTTCCGCGGCAGCGATTTGGATCGGCTGAAATGTTCCGTAGTCGAGATATGACTTGAGTTTGGCCAAGGCCGCTACCACATCAGTGTTGCCCGCCAAGAATCCGACCCTCCACCCAGCCATCGAATGCCCTTTGGTCATCGAGTACAGCTCCACTGCCACTTCCTTGGCACCATCAACCTGGAGGATGGAGGGAGGCTGGTAACCGTCGAATGCGATATCCGCGTACGCGAAATCGTGGACGATGACGACTTCGTTCTCTCTGGCAAAGTTCACCAAACGCTCGAAGAAGGAGACGTCGACCGTTTTGGTTGTCGGATTGTGAGGGAAACTGACGATGATCACTCTGGGTCGTGGCCATGAGTTGCGGAACATTCGATGAACCACGTCGAAGTAGTCCTCTTCGGAGCTGATCGGCGCCCGCCTCACCTCGGCTCCAGCGATGATCGGCGCGTAGATGTGAATCGGATATGAGGGTTCAGGGACAATGGCAACGTCACCCGGCTGGACCAGTGTCCACATCAGATGGGACAGACCCTCCTTGGCACCAATCGTGGAGATGACTTCGGTTTCGGGGTCGAGATCGACGTCAAACCGTCTTTGATAGCGATCCGAAATCGCCACCCGCAGATCCTGGATGCCACGTGCCACTGAATACCGATGATTTGATGGCTCACGAGCCTCCCTGACCAGGGCTCCGACGGCTACGTCAGGAGACGGGAGGTCGGGGTTTCCGAATCCCAGATCGATCACATCCATTCCGAGAGCCCGAACATCGGACTTGCGACGATTGACTTCGGCAAAGGCGTAGGGCGGAAGCGATCCGATACGTCTGAAATCCATCGTCATGGCTGCGACAAGCTATCTAGATGATGTGTCGGGAAGGGGGATTAGCCGAACATCGGTGGGTTGCCCGATGAGTTGCGAAGTCGCTCTAACCGTAGAGGCGATCGATCGCGGAACCGACACGCTTGGGCAAGACCTGTCGGGAGAGCCCCACCACCTCTCGGACCATCCCGAGGAGATCGCCTGGACCGTCCCAATGCTCATCCACGATCTCGGGCCCGGCCCGCTCGATGAGTGAGTCAATGGCAAACATCAGGACGATGACATCGTCTGCCCACCCGATTACCGGAATTATCTCGGGAATCAAATCGATAGGGCTCACGACATACGCCGCCGACAATCCCAGGGTGATCTTGGCCCGCCGGGGCACGCGCGGATCGAGCAGGAGTCTCCCGACCAGTTTGATGATATTGGGGATCATCAACGCCGCATCGGTGACGAGTCGCCGAGTCTGCAAACTCTTACCTTCCGGTGGAAGGACGTCGTCGGGTCGCAGACGCTTGTTCTCTTGAGTCATTCGACTTCGATCCTCTGCCTGTCTGACACACCCTCATTTTGGTCATTCCGGTCGCCTATACCGCCGATTTCGTCGATAACGGCCTCAACGGCCTTGAGGGTTTCGATCGCTGCCTGGAGAAGATGGAACACCACCCTCCGCCCGGCCCTCCCCATTGCCTCCATTGCAGGGGAGGCCTCTTTCACGAACTGATCCTCGGCTCCACGAATACGACTTCGAGCATCCCGTCCTCGAGTCTTGCGCGGCTCACCTCGCGTCTGTGGAGCGCGTCAGGCAGGATGAACGAACGTCGATATGGGCCCACCTGGATGTAGAGCTCGTGCCCACTACGTGCCACGTCCAGTTCCGATTTCTCTACAAAGGGGATATGTAACTGCATGGTTATCTCACCATTGCCTTCGATCACCTTGAACGGAGACTTCGCCTCAAATCCGAAGACGGGATCCGTGTCGCCATAGAGCTCCTGCGCCATCAGTCGTAGCCGGTCCACGCCGACCATCTCGTCATCGAATAGCCGTAGCTTCAACCGTGGAACGTCGGCGAATGCGTCGTCGATCTCACTGAGGTGTCCCTTTTGAATAGTTCTCCACCTCTCGAAGTACGGATCAGCGACCAGGTCGGGCAAGACTCTGTTGACGACGACGCCGTCGATGCCGTAGCCGAAGAGACCCAAATAGCTGTAAGTCCTTCTGGCCTCGTCTATGACCATCTTCTCAGGGTTGACCACAAGACGGGCCGAGGTCACCTCAGGTCGAGACATCAACTCCTTCACCTCCTCGACAGATTCGAAGACCGACTGAGCTGCGCTGAACACCTCATCTTCGGGTATCGGGAGATCGGTAAGACGACTGAGCAGTGGGCGAGCTGCCCTCATCAGTCTCCGTTCTGTCGGCAATACCTTCTCGAAGTACCACGAAAGGACTTCCGGCAATGAGAGAAGACGCAGCGTCTCGGCTGTGGGGGCGCAATCGACGACCAATACGTCGTATGCACCTGATCTCGAATGTCGGTTGACTTCGAGCAAGGCGAACAACTCGTCCATACCCGGGAAAATGAGGAATTCTTCGGCTTCGATGCCGGCAGCCCCTCCCCAATCGAGAACGTCCATCAACTGTCGTCGGATAGCTCCCCAGTAGTGATCGAGCTGCTTTTGTGTGTCGATCTGCTGACCATCGAGACGCTCGACCACCCTCGTGGGATCGCTGGAGAGAGTTACCGCGAGCGCGTCGGCGAGCGAGTGGGCCGGGTCGGTGGAGGTGACCAGGGTTCGATAGCCGGCGTCCGCCGAAGCGAGAGCGGTCGACGCAGCCACAGTGGTCTTGCCCACTCCCCCCTTTCCGGTGACGAGAACGATCCTCATCGACTAGCTGGTTTCGGACACACGTTTGCGCAATCCGCGAAGCGCCGTTGTGACAATCTGCTTCTCCGCCTGTCGGCGGAGAAAGCCTGGGACCGTGAACTTTGGCTCGACCGTCAACGAATACACGACCTCGGTCGCTCCGTCGATTGGGGAGAATTGATACGAGCCTTCGAGCATCTTCAGGTCGTCGCTTTCCTCTGCTACCCAGCTGAGAGTGTTGGGTCGATCGTGCGTGTACTGCAGGACGTATTCGATCTCTTTGATGAAGCCCTCGACGACGAAGCGGGCACGATCCACGCGTCCCTCCTCGTCGTTCTGCAGAATCTCGACTTCCTTGACCCCACTCGCCCATTCGGGATAAGAGCCGACGTCAGCAGCAGCGTCGTAGAGGGCTTCGATCGGTGCGTCGATCTCTAAGGTCGAAAAGGTGCCTTCAGCCATTGGGTCATTTCTCTTGGAGGATCGAGACTAACCCACGCGACCGGTGTGAACCATTGCGGAGCCGAGCGTGAGATATCTTCCCGTTGCCCGAAAATAGCCCGCGTTGTAACAGCGTGTGGACCCGATCCGCCATGTGGTCGCCATCGCCTGATGCACGTCGCCAAACAGGTGGAATCGAGGTTGGTATTCATTGATGTACTCGTAGATCGGCCCAGACCCGCGCTCCTCCCGCCCGGTGATCACGTCACGGCGTAGCGGGCCGATCGCCGGCGGCACATGGGTGCAAAGCACATCTACGTGGCCCAACCCTTCGAGCAAGACAGTCATCTCCTCATCAGAGACTTCTCCGTCGACCGCCATCGGTGTTGGCACCCCTCCCCCGACCAGGCCCAGCCTGAGCCCGTCTTGTTCGACGACCTCGCCATGGACGTACCGAAACCCACTCGGCAAAGCCTCTCGCAAACGTTGGGGCCGGTCCACGTTGCCGTGAATCACAAATCCGCGTCCGCCGGTTAGGGCCTCACCCATCTCCTCGTACTGGCCCAGCAGTGCGTCACCTATCGCCGCACGAAGACCCTCAAAGTCGCCCTGAGCGCGCTGGCTCCACAATTCGCGCATACCGGCATAGTCTCCACGCGCCCTGGCGATGGCGACCTCGTTGGCAAAATCGAGCCCGAGAACATCTGCCACGGCCCCATCGCCGTTGCGATAGTCGGTGAGATTCACCAAGTCCCCCAGAACGAAGAGGACTTCGCCGGTTGCGACCACCCGTCTCAGGGCAGCGGAAGCACCGTGGACATCTGAAACGAAGAGCATCTACCGCTCAGCCAAAACAACGGCGTACCGCACCCACGCATACGAGATCGCTGCGGCGAGAACTGCAATCACCAGTGAGATCTGCCAGGAAAAGTCGAGCGGTGCGAACTCAGCGGCCATCCCGCCCATTCCAAACCCAAGGAGCACACCGACTGCTGACTTCCCCCGCACGCCCAAGAGAGCTCCGGGGTCTCGCTCGGGTCGCCCTATGTTTTCGGCGTGAGCCCCACCCAGCACGATGACAATCAGGCCAATGACACCGACGGCAAGGGAGATTGCATAGACCTTGACCATTCCTCGTCGAGGGTAACTCCGAAATTCGCCGAGCTGAACCGCTCAGGAAACTCGGCGCTCCGCGGGGACCAACCTCAATCTGGGGATCAAACCCTCGCCGGCCAGGTTGTCGATCGCCTGAGCAGCCTCGTCACTCAGGTCGACCGGGCCGCCACCGAGCAAACAGGTGACGACACAATCGTCACACGCACTGGTGTTTTGCATCGCACACTGTTGACAATCGATGAGCATCTTGGCCTCCTGGAGATCAACTTACGGAGAGCCTGTGACACATTCTTGTGATGGGTAACCTGACCAGGCAATCGTGAGCCAAAAGGTCATCTCCAATTAGTACGACCGCCGGTCTGGCTCTCGTCGCGTTCCTGCTCTTGATCAATGCGTTTTTCGTCGCTGGGGAATTCGCACTGGTGACGGTGGAGCGGAGCCGGGTCTCCCGACTGGCCGAGGAGGGAGACCGCCGCGCCCGTCGGATACTCATCGGTCTCACCAAACTCTCGTTCCACCTCTCCGGTGCTCAACTCGGCATCACACTCTCATCTTTAGTTCTCGGTCTGGTGGCTGAACAAACGCTGGGGGCGGTTGTAGGACCGATCCTGGAGTGGGTGGGCATCTCCGCAAATTTGCTGCCCGCGCTCACGATCGTGTTGGCGTTGGCCATGGGCACCTCACTTCAACTGGTGTTTGGTGAGCTCGTCCCCAAGAACCTCGCGATCACCTACCCCTATCGGACTTCGGTTCGCGTGGGGATTCCGATGCTCATGGTCAACGGCGTCGTTTCGCCAATCATTCGTGTCCTCAACGCATCCGCCAACTGGACCGTCAGGCTCATCGGCATCGAGCCACGTGAGGAGTTGGCGGGTGTCAGATCGATCGAAGAGCTCGAATTGATCATCAGGGCGTCCGGTGAGGGTGGGCACCTCTCGGATGATGAGATGGGTCTGCTCACCCGCTCGATCACATTCGGTGAGAACTTGACCGCCGATGTGATGGTGCCGAGAGTTCAGGTCGTCGGTCTCGCCGCCACCGCCACGGTCCACGATATGCAGCAGGCTTCGATCGAGTCGGGACACAGCCGCTTTCCGATTTTTGGAGACGACCTCGATCAAATCCTCGGCGTGGCCCACGTGAAAGACAGCCTTCGTCTGTCACCGGAGCAACGCCTGACAGAGCCGATTTCTGACCACATGCGACCGGCTTTGGTGATACCAGAGTCCCAACCTTTGGACGCCGTCCTGTTTGAGCTCCGTACCAAAGGCTCGGGATTGGCCGTAGTCACCGACGAGTACGGAGGCACGGCCGGCATCGTCACATCTGAGGATCTTCTCGAGGAGATCGTGGGTGAGATCCGCGACGAGCACGACACCGTTGAGGTCACCACCAAAACCGAGACCAACGATCTGTCGGGTTTGCTCCACCGACACGAGGTCGAGGCTGCCGTTGGCTTCGAATGGCCAGAAGGTCGGTATGAAACCCTTGGGGGTCTCATCACGGCGCAGATCGAGAGACACCCCGAGGTCGGCGACGTTGTTGAGATAGAGGGTTGGCACCTCGAGGTGACCGCGGTGGATGGGTTTCGGGTGGATCGCGCACGCGTCACATATGTCGGAGACGACTCGATATGAGTATCTCTGCGCTTTTTGTGGCACTCCTGCTCGTCTTGCTGAACGGCTTCTTTGTCGCCGTCGAGTTCGCCTTCACCGCCTCGCGTAAACCGATCCTGGAGGAAGAGGCTGCTTCTGGAAATCGTCGAGCCGGATGGGCATTGGCTTCGATGGGTGAGTTGCCCGTAACATTCGCCGGTGCCCAACTTGGAGTTGCCGGGGCGTCGCTCGCGCTGGGCTTCGTGATCGAAAACTCTCTCGAGACCGCTTTTGAAGACTTCTATCACTGGATCGGTCTGCCGGAGGGGGCTATCACCGCTCTTTCGCTGATGACCGCACTGCTGATCGTGTCATTTGTTCACAATGTGTTTGGGGAAATGGCACCCAAGAACGCAACAATCTCGGCTCCGGAGCGTGCGGCACTCTTGGTGTCGGCGCCTTTCCGGGCCTATGTGACTCTCCTACGCCCGATCATCTTTGCCCTCTCTTCCACCGCAAATGGCGTCCTCAGGCTGTTTGGGGTGAAGACACGACACACCATCGAGGTGACTCATTCCGCCGACGACATCGCCACCCTGGTCAAGACCATCGGCGCGGGCGGCGTGATCCAGCCCAGCTCGTCGACGCTTTTGACCTCGGCTCTGCGCTTCCAGGACACTGTCGTCTCTGAAGTCATGGTTCCACGACCAGATCTCATTGCCCTTTCGGTGTCCGATCCCGCTACCGATTTCGAGCGAACAGTTGTGAGCACCGGCCACTCCCGAATTCCGGTTTATGGCGATCACCTCGACGACATCAGGGGTTTTGTCCACGCCAAAGATCTTCTCCATGTCGCAGCCGACCAGAGAGACGGACCGATTCCGTCATCACTCATCCGGAATGTTCCAATCGTGCCTGAGACGATGTCTGTGTCCCCGCTTCTCGAATCGATGAGAAGCGAGGGGGTCCACATCGCAGTCGCGATAGACGAACATGGCGGTGTTGCCGGGCTCGTGACTCTCGAGGACATAGCCGAGGAACTCGTGGGCGAGATCCGAGACGAGCACGATATTCGTGAAGTGATGGAGATTCGCCCGGCAGGACGTGATCGATTCCTGGTGGCAGGTCAGACCCGGATCGACCGACTCGAGGAGGTGGGAGCATTTATCCCGTCAGGAGAGTATGAGACTGTGGGTGGATACCTCATGAGCGAATTAGGGAGAATCCCACGTCATGGTGATTCGGTTGACGGCGAGACCTTCGAGATGAGTATCCGGCGCATAGAGGGCCGCAGAGTGAGAGAGGTCGAGCTCAAGGTGAGCAAGCCACCACCGAACGAGATTGACTGACCTCAGCTGACCTGGTTCAGAAAGTTGAGAATCTCCTCAACGTATTGCTGAGGATTGACGTCGTAAGACTCCACGTGTCCGGCGTCTGGCACCTGGATGAGTCTGACCAAATCGGGGTGCGCCTCCGCAAATGTGACGCTCTGCTCTATGGGCACCGACTGATCCTGGGTCCCATGCTGGATCAACACCGGTGTCCGCAACGTCCCCTCTGATTTCTCGATGTAGTCGATCGCCTTCCAGTTCATGTCGATCCGCAGTGATGTGAAGAACTTCGCCATCCAGGTGAGTGTCGGAGGGACCCCGATCGGGATCACCGGGAGTTCTTCCATCCCGCCCTGAAAATCGACGGTA
This sequence comes from Acidimicrobiia bacterium, assembly GCA_049686815.1. GTDB lineage: Bacteria > Actinomycetota > Acidimicrobiia > Spongiisociales > ZC4RG35 > JBAVIK01. Next base: position 7,570 of record JBAVIK010000354.1, read on the forward strand.
TTGCCGAGGTCGATGTTTGGAGAATCAAAAAACATGCCCTTCACATCATCGAGGTTGTTCTTGAAGACGAACGACAAGATGTGGGAGCTGCCCGTGCTGAAACCGCTGAAGACGATGTTCTGTGCCCCATTCTCCTGGGCAAAATCCAACGCTCCCTCGATGTCCTCCCATTCAGTCACCCCATATTGGTAGTAGCCGCTCGGGTCGAGTGGCTCCCCCGCATCGTTGCGATAAGTAATCGAAAGCTGGGGATATCCCGCCTCCTGAAGAGGAGCGAACAGATGATCGGCCTCGGCGGGTGTTGCGCCTTTTCCATGCACATGGATTACCCAGGTTCCGCCCGACGCAGGCAAGTACCACGCCTCCATCGGCCCGAGTGGCGATTCGTAGGTCACTTCCTGCAGCTCGAAGGTCCCGGATGGAGTTACCACCGCTTCTGAGTCGGGAACAAAGCCCCTATCGATCAAATCACTTGAGTAGAACCAACCACCGGCGACGTGAAACACCACAAGCAGCGCAATTATCCCCCAAAACACTCCACGAAAGACTGAACGAGATTCCATCGGCGTAGATTCTTATCGCTATCAGCCGGCTGGCAACGACAAACCGCCCACCAAGTGCTCGTCGTCGTCTGTGACCGGGATTGGATCGGTGCCAAAAGTCGGCTCGAGCTCCCAAGCCCGGCTGATGGTCTCGTCGACCCGAACCGACAGCGCCTCTTCCATGACGTCGCCAACAGAAGCGCCACCAGCGACCGCAAGGTTCTCTCTTCTAACCAGACCGATCAGACGGCCCTGGTCAGCGACTGCGAGAGTGCGTTCGGAGTGGATGCGCAGAGTGTCATTGGCCTGACGCAGAGGCGCCACATAGACCGGCTCTCCCATGAATCTGAACACACGATCGGGAGCACTTCTCACGACCACCGACCCGGCCTGAGCAGTGCGTCTCAACCGGGCACCGGGACCGAACATGGCACGTTGCAGCCAGGAGCCACCTGGCGCTCCCAACACAAGGAGTGCCCCATCGTCGAGCCCGTCGACCAGCTCGGCGACACCCTCGACCTCGACCACACGCCCTTCGAGCCCGGGAAGCCTGTTTCCGATCTGGGCCAGGACCTCGGTCGCCGGCTCCGAAGTGTCCTGGGATGGGAACGCCGAAACCATCTCGGACGGTACCTGCAGGGCTGACGCGAGTTGAACGGCCGTTTCGGCGGCCAGCAAGGAATGTGGGCCGCCGGCAACGGTCGCCACCACGCTCGTGACCTTCTCTGGTTGAAAATCGACCGGCACCGCGACACTTACCAAGTCGAAATTCCCCGGAAACCGACGGGAGACCAGAAGATCGGCGCGCCGGGAAATGCACTCGTCTACGACGTCGCCAGCAATCCGGCTGGGCTCGCCGTCAGCAAGGAGAAGCGCCAGTTCGCTACATCCCCGACCCCTCGTCCATACGACCGATAGGTCGTCGTGTTTTGGGGAGGAATGCATCATCAGGACCCCCGACTCGCACAAGAACTGTTTCTAGTCGCCACCAGGTAACACCCTAAGCCAGAAATCGATATTCGCACACAATTCCTCCTATATCGATCATTCCGTCGAGGTGTGACAGGATTGCGACATGGAGTTCTCAGATGTCCTCGCCCGACGCCGCATGGTCCGCAATTACACAGCGCAGCCTGTCGATGAGCCGACCCTCAAACGGATCGCCGATTCCGCTTTCAGGGCCCCCTCGGCAGGCAATAGCAGGGCGATCGGAGTGGTGGTGGTCACCAACACCGAAACCAGGAGCGACATCGCCCGATTGGCAGACGAAGACTCATATGTCGAAGCCGGATTCGATCCGTGGATCTCGAAAGCACCGGCCCATGTGATCATCTCGGTGAGTCGGCAGGTCTACTTGGACCGCTACTCCGAACCCGACAAGCTCGGGCCCGACGGCGAGCAGACCGAGTGGCCGGTCCCCTACTGGTGGGTTGACGCTGGTGCCGCATTGATGGCGGTTCTGCTGACAGCTGTCAACGAGGGTCTGGCCGCCGGGTTCCTCGGTGTCCACTCGGTACCGGATCTCGCCCTCCGGCTGAAGCTTCCCGCTGACCACGTCCCTATTGGGATAGTGACCGTCGGACATCCTGCCCCCGACCGGCGATCAACGAGCCTCGACCGCAAACCAAAGCCACGTTCGATGATGATCCACCACGATGAGTGGGATCATTCGTCGTCCTGATCTCCAGAAGGCAGCATCCTCTCCAGTACCTCGTAGGCGTTGGGTAGGTCACCCTCTCGGACCAGAACTTTCACGCCCTCTATCCGTTCTATCGTCGGAATCGACGTCGCTGCGACATCACCTTCAACCACCGCATCGATGCCAAACGTCTCGAGTTTCGCCTTGATCAAGTTGGCTTCGATTATCGACGTGTAGGTGCCAACCGCGATCAGTCTCATGTGGGAAGCCTACGGGTCGGATGCGATACTCGCTGCCAGTGAGCACAGCAATCACGTCGCCCTCGAATGAGCGGATCAAAAGACTGGTGCGGCTGCGTGACAGGAAGGCCCGCGATTCAGAGGAGGTTTTCGTCGTCGAGGGGGATCGCCTCTTGAATCGGGCCCTCGACGCCGGGATGTCACCGCTCGAGGTGTACGCCGCAGAGGATTGGTGCGGCATCGACGGCATGGATGTGGTGGTGGTTGCGCGGACCGTGCTCGACAAAGCCTCCTATCGGAACCGATCGGAGGGTGTGATCGCCGTTTTCAAACAGCCAACGACCGATCTGGCCACGGTCACTATCGGGCCCCAGCCGCTCGTACTACTAGCCGACTCGATTGAGAAACCAGGCAACCTGGGAGCCATGTTGCGTACGGCTGATGCGGTGGGTGCCGATCTTTTCGTAGCTATTGGCGAGAGGGCCGACTTCTTCAACCCCAACGTGCTTCGTTCGTCCACAGGGGCGTTGTTCACCGTGCCAACCGCCCGTGCCACCTGGGCAGGGCTGAACCTGTTCCTCGAGGAGAATTCACTGAGGCTGGTCGCAGCAACCCCCGACGCTGTAACTCCATTCTGGAACGTCGACATGACCGGCCCGATTGCGCTCCTGGTCGGTGCCGAGGACACAGGCATCCGAAATGAGATTCAGGAGATGGCCGACACTCTCATCTCGATACCGATGTCGGGACGATCCGATTCGCTAAACACCTCGGTCAGCCTCGCTCTGGTCGCGTACGAAGCAATCAGACAGCGTCGGCTCAGCAGTCGTTGACATCGAACATATGTTCGATGTAGATTGCCGTGGGCCGTGGTCCACATCTTCCAACCCAGCTTCGACGACCTTTCCACACCCCTCTTCGATGTCACCTTCTGCGTCCTGGACCTCGAAACAACGGGCGGGTCGCCGAACAACTGTGAAATCACAGAGATCGGCGCGGTCAAATACCGACACGGCGAGCTCATCGGCTCCTTCCAGACGCTGGTGGACCCTGGGCTGCCGATCCCCCCTTCGATCGTGGTCCTCACCGGCATAACCGAGACGATGGTCTATGACGCTCCTTCGATCGAGAGTGCCTTACCGACTTTCCTCGAGTTCATTGGAGACACGATCATCGTCGGCCACAACGTCCGATTCGACCTCTCATTCCTCAATGCAGCGGCCACCAGGCTGGGATATGGCCGGCTCACCAACAAGTGGGTTGACACCGCAGCTCTCGCCAGACGATTGATCAGACCCGAGGTCAGAAACCTGCGACTACAAACATTGGCCGCTCATTTCCGCAGCCCCACCACCCCCAATCATCGAGCCCTCGAGGATGCGCGCGCCACGGCGCATGTGCTGCACGGTCTCCTGGAGCGAGCTGGCTCGATAGGGGTGACCAACCTCGACGACCTGCTCCAATTGCCCACGGCCAAAGGCTCACCCCACTATTCCAAGATCCGGCTGACCGAGCACCTCCCCCGCCTTCCAGGCGTCTACATCTTCAAAGATCGTCATGGAACACCGATCTACGTAGGCAAGGCATCCAATCTCAGGACACGCGTTCGGCAATATTTCTACGGCGACAAGAGACGCTCCATCTCGAATCTGATGAAAGAGCTCGAATCGATCGAGCACCAAGTCTGTGAGACGGTCCTCGAAGCCGAGGTGACGGAGTTGCGATTGATTCACACCCATCGACCTCGCCACAACCGCAAGTCCAGACCCCCGAAGAGCTCCCATTTCGTCAAACTCACCGACGAGCGATTCCCTCGATTGTCAGTGGTCAGGACGGTCGGCGGGAGGGGGCTTGCGTATCTGGGCCCGTTTCGCTCCAAGAGAACGGCTGACCTGGTGATGGCTGCCATTTGGGACGCCGTTCCCATCCGACGCTGTCGCACGAGACCAGGGTCCCGACAGGGAAAATGTGCTCCGGCACAACTGGGAGTCGCCCTGTGCCCATGCGACGGCTCGATGACCGACGCGGAGTATGCCCCCATTGTCGAGCAGTTCATGGCCGGGCTCGACATCTCACCAAACCTCTTGCTCGGACCACTCGTCGAGCGAATGGCGAACCTATCCGATGAGCGTAGATACGAAGAGGCAGCCTGGCTCAGGGACCGTCACGACGCCCTGGCTCGAGCATTAGACACCAGACGCGTTTGGAAAGCTCTGAATCGCGTTGGATTGATAGAACTGGAGACGGCCGACGCACATCGCGTCTTGATCGATCACGGCACTCTGGTCGAGACACGGGCGCTGGCTGAGCCGGCAACATTCGCGTGGCAGACCACCGAACCCTCCGCTCCCGCCGAAGTGCCTTGTGACGTGGCCCAGGCCGAAGAGGCCGCCACGATCTGGAGGTGGTTCAACTCCTCGACCCTCCGGATCGTCGAGGCGAGCGGGTATCTCTCCCTTCCTCGAGACCCTGTCGTCCGTTTGACAGTTGGAGGACGACGGGCGGCATAACACCCTCGAACATAGGGTTGGCTGTGTCGATGCTTCTGAGATGGATCGCTCTGATCTTGATACTCGGCGCATGTGGCACAGGGACCGATCCCGGTGCTGGTGCAACCGAAGTAGACCTGCCGGCCACCACCGCAGATGAGTTCGAGTCTCATCTCGAATCGCTGGGAAAGCCGGCAGTCGTGAACGTTTGGGCTTCGTGGTGTTTGCCATGCCGTGCCGAGGCGCCACTACTCGATCAGGCATTCAAGACATACGGATCAGAGATCGAGTTCATTGGTGTCGATGTGCAGGACAACCAACCAGACGCCCAAGCCTTTCTTGCGGAATTCGGACTCCACTTCGACCACTTCTTTGACAGAAACAGGTCGGTTCCCAACCACTACGCCGGGATCGGAACTCCGATCACATTCTTTTTTGGGCCGGACGGCAAGCTGGTTTCGACCCACAATGGTGTGATCGACGAGAGAACACTCGCACTCAACATCGACGAGCTCATGGCACTCGGCCAGTAGCCGCCAGTCAAATGGAATTCACATTGCTCTGGGC
>JBAVIK010000355.1:0-7023 GCA_049686815.1 Acidimicrobiia bacterium
GCCCTCCCCCACCCCATTGGGGAATGGGCTTGGCCAGGAAACGCCGGTATGCCTTGAGACGGAAGTCGAGCATCCACTCCGGCTCGCCCTTCATCGCCGACATGTCGCGGATCACGTCTTCGTCCAGACCTTTGCGCGGTTCGAACGCCAGCGCCACCTCGTCGTGCCAACCGAGTTGGTATCCGCCTAGATCGATGTCAACTGTGGCCACTTGTGAATCACCTCGAAAAGAAAACGTATTCAGCCTCTACAACTGTATCGGGCATTGGAGAATTTCCACTATCCCGGTAGTGGGATTGTACCTGGTGGGTGGACCTGGGAGAAACAACCCTTCTTAAGGTAACTTTGACCGGTGCCAGTGATCGTCATCGGAGCCGACACCACCCATGGGATGTCGATCCTCAAGGGTCTTTACGAACCTGAGCGCGAGATAAGGGCATTCGTGACCGACGATGTGGTCGGTGCGGAATTGAAGGAATTTGGCTTCAAGGTCGCGCTCGGTGATGTCACGGACGAGAGCCATGTCGAGGCCGCGGCGATGAGATGCCATTCGGCCGTTCTGATAGCCGAGGCGGCAAGCGATGACAGGGAGCGCTCGTTTGCCAACGATCCCACCGAGGTCCTCGAACTCTGGGAGCGGGCGATGCTCGGCGCCTCGGTCGATCGGGTTATCTGGGTTTCGAGCGGTACCCCACCCTCAACACGCGCCAACGAAGTCGCGATTGTCGACCCCAACCATCCAAACCTCGTTCAGGCAGTAGTCGATCTCGACGACGCTCAGGCTATTTCGTAGTTGCCAAACCCGTTCTCGATCGCCCACTGTCTCCAAAGGAAGGCCTCATGATCTTTCCCAAACGCCTTGGACAACACGTAATAGGGATTGACCTCGCGGCCATCGAAACTCAGCTCAAAATGGGTGTGGGGCATCGAGCCTTCCGCATTCCCCGAATCACCTGACCAACCGATTAGCTGGCCCGCTTTCACCTCAGCGCCTTCTTCAACACCGGGGGCAAGTGTCAAGGACCAGTCCGCATCCCCATCGTCTGTGCCCAGGTTGTCATTGTTGAGGTGGACGTAGAGACTCTCCCACCCGTCACCGTGTTCGATGATCAGATATCGACCCGGGCGGGCCCGCTCATTCACCTTGGCGATGACACCGTCCGCCAGCGCATACACCTCTGTCATCTTCGGTGCCATCAAATCGTTGCCTAGATGTCGACGCCCACTTGATCGTCTCTGACCCCAGTCGTTGCTGAAGGTCGTCATTTCGGTGTTCTGTGGGAAAGCAACCTCGAAAGGCAGCTCGTCGTAGTCCGCTCGAGCCGAAGCCGTTGGGGCGAAGACCGTCATCACGAATCCTGCGATGGCGAGAGAAAAGAGAAGAACGAGAGTCCTGGGCAGCATGAAGCCTCCATGGTCTATAGGGGTATTTGGGACTGACCTGATGTCCCTGAGGCGACAACGTTATGGGCTATCGCTGGCTATACGAAGTTTCGAGTCTCGCCAATCCGCCGTTTCAAACCGGGACCGATCGAGCGAGCCAAGGTCGAGGGGGGTTGTTCAAACTCGCCTAGTCGGTGTCTTCGACCTTCGGTTGTCGGGCACGGACCGTGAATCTCAGCCTCGAGACCGGCTCGTCGTCCACCGAGATGACAAAGGAGTAAGGCCCCTCGCGGTTGAACATGAGATTGTTGAAAGTGAAAGACCTGATGAGCCCAAAGTCGGTGGTGTTGTAGGGATGCTGAGTCGAGGGCGGCAGCTTGATGTCGTGTGACAAGGCACGGGGCAGCAGCGTGTGGCCATCTTCGTCCTGAAGCTCTACCGACAATTTCAACGACTCACTGGCCCACGACACCGGGACGCGTAGCCGAAGGCCAATCGCCAATGAAGGATGACGCGCCGGAAACCTCTGGACCCACAAGGTGTCCCATCCTCCACCCAAGATGAACAACTTACCCCGCACCGCCTGGACCGAATCGGCCAGCAAGGCAACGTCGACACTTGGGCCCAGTGAATCGGGTGCGCTATCCACACGCGGAGCCTAACGGTGGATTCGGACGGTGAATTGAGCCCAGCCTGCCGATCTCCGATAACGTCCTGATTTGGAGGATCAATGTCTCAGACAACACCCATCGCCCCTGCCGTCGGCAAACTCGGCGTCCTGACACCCGGAATGGGTGCGGTTGCCACAACATTCATCGCAGGAGTCCTCGCCGCACGCAAGGGCTACGCCACCCCGATCGGGTCACTCACCCAGATGTCCCACCTCCGTCTGGGCAAACGGACGGACGGGCGCAACCCGTTGATCAGGGATTTTGTCCCTCTCGCCACACTGGACGACCTCGTGTTCGGTGGCTGGGACCCCTATTCCGACGACGCGTACGCCGCGGCCATGAAGGCCGGTGTGCTCGACTCACGTGAGATCGAGGGTATTGGCGAGGAATTGCGCTCGATCAGACCGATGTCCGCGGTGTTCTCGCCACAGTGGGTCAAGAATCTCGACAACGTCGACCAGGTGAAAGAGGGAGTTGGCCACATGGGCAGCGCCGAGGCACTCATGGAGGACATCGACAGATTTCGTGCTGAGAACGAGGTCGATCGCCTCGTTGCCGTCTGGTGTGGCTCGACGGAGGCCTACGAGGAGCCCAGCGAGGTTCATCTCGACCTGACTTCTTTCGAAAAGGGAATGCGGGAGGACCACCCGAAGATCACCCCTTCCCAGATCTACGCCTATGCACTGCTGAAGATGGGTGTGCCTTTTGCCAACGGCGCACCGAACTTGACGGTCGACATTCCCGCAATGGTCGAGTTGGCGGCGCAAGAGAACCTTCCCATCTCGGGCAAGGACTTCAAGACCGGTCAAACCCTCATGAAGACCATGATCGCCCCGGGTCTCAAGGCGCGAATGCTCGGGATCGATGGCTGGTTCTCCACCAATATCCTCGGTAATCGCGACGGTGAGGTCCTCGACGATCCCGACAGCTTCAGGTCGAAGGAAGTCTCGAAGTTGGGTGTTCTGGAGCACATCCTCCAGCCCGACGTCTACCCGGAGTTGTACGGCAACATCTATCACAAGGTGAGAATCAACTACTACCCGCCAAAGGGTGACGACAAGGAGGGTTGGGACCACATCGACATCAAGGGCTGGCTCGGCTATCCGATGCAGATAAAGGTCGATTTCCTCTGTAAGGACTCGATTCTCGCCGCGCCCATCGTTCTCGATCTGGCCTTGTTCATGGACCTTGCCACCCGGGCAGGAAAATCCGGTGTGCAGGAGTGGCTTTCGTTCTATTTCAAGAGCCCCCAGCATGGTGAAGGGCTGTACCCCGAAAACGACCTCTTCATTCAGCTGACCAAGCTGAAGAACAATCTTCGCCACATGATGGGTGAAGACCTGATCACCCATCTGGGCACCGAGTACTACGACGAGGCGTGATGAAATCACGTTGCAGATTCATGAAATCACGCTGAGCCTCCGGCTCAACACCAATATGAATATTGTGGTTTTGGTGGATGATCTAGAGCTCGACGGCTTCACCATCCCGGCTGCGGAGTTGGATGAGAGCTTCGACACCAGCGGTGGCCCCGGCGGCCAGCACGCCAATCGCAACGAGACCGCAGTGAGGTTGAGGTTCGACATCAAATCCTCCTCGCTGCCCGATTCGATCAAGGCGACGCTCATCTCACGTCTGGGAGACAGGATCGAGGTCATCTCATCCGATCACAGGTCCCAGCTACGAAACCGTGAATCGGCGCGAGAGCGACTCGCAAGCAAACTCGAGGACGCACTAGTGCAGCCCAAGCCCCGCAAGAGGACAAAGCCGACTCGGGCGTCGAAGGAACGACGTATTGCCGGGAAGAAAGCAAGGTCTTCGAAGAAGCAAAACCGTCGCCCTCCGGCTATCGAGGACTGAAGGCGTACCCTGGCCTGATGCCGATGAGCCCGGAGCGATGGAGTTTTCTTCTGGAGTACCCCCATGAGGTGTTTGGCAACTTGGATCCACAACTCGAGACCCTGATGGATCGAGCCGAAGAGGCGGGCCTACCACCGATCGCAATCAGCCATGGGGCCGGGCAGCTGTTGATGTTGCTCACTTCGATGACAAGGGGCCGCCTGGCCCTCGAATTGGGAACCCTTGGAGGGTTCTCCGGCATATGGATCGCACGGGGACTTGCCGAGGACGGTCGACTGATAACAATCGAATTCTCGGATCTCCATGCCGACTTCGCACAAAAGGAGTTCGAAACTGCGGGCCTGGCCGACCGGGTCTCGATCGAACGTGGACGAGCGCTCGATCTGATACCGCGCATTGCCACCGAAGTAGGTCCGAACTCGGTTGACCTCGTCTTCATCGATGCTGTCAAAGGCGAATACAGCGACTACTTCAATGCGGTCAAGACGCTGGTGGCTCCTGGTGGCCTGGTGGTCGCCGACAACGTCTACGGGGCCGGCCCCGGGTGGATTGATGAAGGTTACGGGACTGATGGTTTCAATCGTCTCGTGGCGAGCACCCCTGACTTCGTCGCCACGACGATCCCGCTCGGAGGAGGGTTGCTGATCGCGAGAAGATCGTGAGGATCACCGTCCTGGGTGGGAGTGGCCTGCTTGGCAGACATCTCGAGCCACTGCTGGTGGCGGCCGGTCACCAGGTAACGATCGCGAGCAGATCCGGTCCTGTGAAAGCCGATCTCGAGACCGGCGATGGCCTGGTGGTGGCCGTTCAAGATGCGGACATAGTCGTGCATCTGGCTTCCAACGCACAAAAGCCTCAGAAGGTGGACGTCAATGGAACCCGCCACCTCCTCGGCTTGCTCGATGGTCAGCAAATCGTCTACTCATCCATCGTCGGGGTCGACCATCACCCCTTTGCCTACTACCGGGCAAAGCACCAGGTCGAGATGATGATCGAGGAATCAGGCCTTCCATTCACCATCATGCGCGCCACTCAATTCCACGACTTTGTCGCCTACCTGCTCCGCCCAACGAGCAGACCGCCGATAGCTCTGGTCCCAAAGCGATTTGTGTTCCAGCCCGTGGACACAGCCGAGGTGGCAAGGGAGTTGGCCTCGCACATCCACATGCATCGGACCGGGTTCCAACCCGACTTCGCTGGCCCGGAGATCCTGACCGCTGAACACCTCGCCCGAACATTGATGACAGCGATCGGAAGGGAACGACCGATGCTGAACCTGCCAGTTCCGGGAAAGAGCGCCAGGGCGTTCAAGAATGGTGTCCACACCAACCCCGATCGCGCCGTCGGAAAGCGGACATGGGCCGACTTCCTGGCTGATATCCCCTGATAGCATCGGTGGACTTGAGTCCACCTGAGGTCAACCAAGAACAGGGCTTCGATCACAAATGGGTGATCCTGGGAACGATCTCCGTGGGAATCCTGCTGGCCACAATCGACGGGTCGATCGTCAACGTCGCCCTCCCAACACTCGTCGACGACCTTGGAACCACATTCAATGTCATCCAATGGGTGGGCTTGGGCTACATCCTCACCATCGCGACTCTGACCCTCGGAATGGGCCGGCTCGGTGATGTTGTAGGCAAGAAGTGGATCTACACGGCAGGATTCTTGGTTTTCACAATCGCATCAGCGGCGTGCGGGTTGGCTCCTCGAGTCTCATGGTTGATCGGTTTTCGAGTCGTGCAGGCAATAGGCGCTGTGATGATCCTGGCGCTGGGGTCGGCGATACTGGTAGAGGCCTTTCCATCCCGCGAACGGGGAAAAGCCCTTGGCTGGATCATGTCGGCGGTCTCTTTCGGAATAATCATCGGACCGGTGTTGGGCGGACTACTCATATCTGCCTTCAGCTGGCATGCCATCTTCCTGGTGAATATCCCGGTGGGCATTGCCGGAACTTGGATGGCGATCAAATATGTTCCTCGCACGCGGCCGGCCGCCGGTCAGAAGTTCGACCTTCTCGGGGCGACGCTGATGAGCGCATCCCTTTTCTGCCTATCGCTGGCCCTAACTCTTGGTCAGGAGGCGGGGTTTGCCTCGACACCGATTCTCGCGTTGTTCGGCGCTTCTCTGACTACGGCCACCGCATTTGTCATCGTGGAGCTGCGAGTCGAGCACCCGATGCTGCAGCTTCGCCTATTCAAGAGTGTCATGCTGACAGTGGGCGTCGTCACCGGGGTCCTGGTTTTCGTATGCCTCTCCGCGGTGTTTCTACTCCTCCCGTTCTACCTCTCGGGCGTACTTGGATGGTCTGTCCTCCGCATGGGTCTGCTTCTGGGAGTTGCCCCGGTGATGATGGGGATCGTCTCCCCCCTCTCCGGCACACTCTCAGACCGGATCGGGGTGAGAAGGCTGACCCTGGGGGGATTGACGGTTATCGCTCTCAGCTACGTCGGATTCCTCACCCTCACGACTGAGACCACTGCCATCCACTTTGTCGCGCTAGCTATTCCGTACGGGATTGGGATAGGGATATTCCAGTCCCCGAACAACAGCGCGATCATGGGAAGTGTCCCCGCTGAGTACATGGGGGTGGGTGGCGGACTTCTCAACCTCACACGTCTTCTCGGTCAGATCGTTGGAATCGCGGTTCTAGGTTCGATTTGGGCGACTCTGGTAGCGAAGGCCGACGGGGGTTCGCTGCCATCTGGCGGAGCGACGGCTGCGGGAGCAGCGGCCCAACTATCCGGACTTCACGGAACACTCTTGATTGCCATCGGGATCATGGTCGTGGCGATGGGTTTTGGAGTCTGGGGGTTGCGCGAGGAGCAGCGGTCATCGAACCAGCCCTCAGCCCTGTCCGTCAGCCAATAACCCGAGCAAGGCGGTCCTGTCTGGTTTTCCCAATTGGGTCGTCGGGATCACGTCGAGGCTGATCCAACGTTTCGGGATCATGTGGACCGGAACCCGCTGTCTCAGCCATCCCTCCAACTGACTACTCCCGGCGGAGCCCACATAGAAAGCCACAACGACCGACCCCCACTCATCGTCCGGGAGACCCATCACGATCACGTGTTCTATGTTGGGGTGGCGTTTCAGTTCCAACTCGACC
>JBAVIK010000356.1:0-3748 GCA_049686815.1 Acidimicrobiia bacterium
GTTCAGGTGGTCATACTGCAACTCTCGATGGACAACGCGGCGACAACCATCATCATTATCGACTGAGGCGCAGCCCCATACCGGCTTGCGCCTGACCCTCTGCACCAGCAGGGGGTTTTCTATTGCAGCAGGACTCACACATGGCAATTGAGATATACGACACCACGCTGCGGGACGGCTCCCAGCAGGAGGGGATAAGCCTGACGGTCAGCGACAAACTGCGCGTCGCCCGGCTCCTCGACGACCTGGGAGTCGCTTTCATCGAGGGTGGTTGGCCGGGAGCCAACCAAAAGGACACTGAGTTCTTCTCGAGAGCCGGCTCGGAGCTCGATCTCAAGAATGCCATCTTGACCTGTTTTGGAGCCACACGGAGACCAGATGGGTCAGTCAAAGACGACCCTCAGTTGCGCTCACTGCTCGAAGCCGAGACAGAGTTTGTTTGCATCGTCGGAAAGGCTTGGGACTATCACGTCGCCGAGGCCTTGAGGGTCGACCTGGACGAAGGCGTTCGCATGGTTGGGGAGACCGTGGAGTTCTTGACGTCAAACGGACGAAGAGTCTTCTTCGACGCCGAGCATTTCTTCGATGGCTACAGGGACAACCCCGAGTACGCAGTGTCGGTCTTGAGAGCGGCGTATGAGGGTGGTGCCGAACGGCTGGTGCTGTGCGACACCAACGGAGGCACCCTTCCAGCCGAGACTCTCACCACGTTGGACGCTGTTGGCATGGCGATGCCAGATGCCCTCATGGGAGTCCACTATCACAATGACGTTGGGACTGCCGTCGCCGCTTCGATCGCGGCGGTGGACGCCGGCGTACGACAGGTGCAAGGTTGTGTCAACGGATATGGAGAGAGAACCGGTAACGCTGACCTCTCGACGCTGATACCCGATCTTCAACTCAAAAGAGGGCTACGCCCCATCGTGGGGGATCTGGAGCTATTGACCCCAATATCTCATCACATCGCAGAGATCGTCAACATCGCCCTCGACCCTCATCGTCCATATGTCGGGTCGTCGGCGTTCACCCACAAAGCCGGTCTTCACACTTCTGCTCTGGCCCGACGCTCGGACGCTTATGAGCACGAGAAGCCAGATGATGTCGGCAACTCGACCCGCATGGTCGTCAGTGAACTGGGTGGTCGCGCGTCGGTACTCTCGAAGGTGAGCGAAATGGGTCTCGAGCTCGATACCGAGACTGCGGGGCTTGTCGTTGAGAGAGTCAAAGAGCTGGAACATCAGGGCTATCACTTCGAAGCCGCCGACGGCTCGTTCGAGCTGTTGGTGAGAGGTCTGACCGGCTGGGAGAACCATTACTTCTCCCTCGAGTCGTTTCGGGTTCAATCAGACAGGAACGATGATGGCGTCGTCGTATCGGAGGCGACGGTCAAGCTCGATGTGGACGGGGAGCGCAAGCTGACGGTTGGCGAAGGAGTCGGTCCGGTTCATGCGCTCGATCAGGCGCTGCGTTTTGCATTGCGCTCTCGATATCCGCAGATAGACGATCTCCGGCTGACCGACTATCGCGTCCGGGTTCTCGACAGTCAGGATGGCACTTCGGCTCGCGTCCGGGTGTTGATAGAAACGTCGAATCACCTGGGGTCGTGGGGGACCATTGGGGTACATGAAAACATCATCGAAGCTTCGTGGCAGGCATTGGCCGAAGGTGTCGTAGTCGGTCTGATCCGCCTCGACGTCGAACCAACGTCGCCGGCAACCGATGAGTGAAACCCTCAGCGTCGACTGCCGCGGCTGTCCCGCTTTGGTGGAGATCGTTGGGTCCGGCCCCGCCGTTGTCATGGTAGGCGCTGCGGTGCCAATGAGCTGGGCAAGGGAATCGTGCCAGGCGATGGCCGGGCGAGGATTTCGAGTACTCAACTTCGACTACAGCCCCCCAGAGGACTGGGAGTCGGAACCCATCCCCAGGACCGCTATAGACCAGGTGGCAGATGTCGTCGCCGTCATGGAAGCGACCGCCATCGAACATGCTCACATGGTCGGCCTGAGTAGGGGGGCAATGACTGCATTTGCTCTGGCGGCCAGGTATCCGGGTTTGGTCGACACCCTGACGCTTGCCTTCCCGGTGGCCGGGTTCGCTGACACCATCCTCGTCGAGGACACTCTCCTCGAGGGTCACAGTGATGATCCGCTCCTCGAGATGCTGTCCACCGTCTTCAGTGATGAATTTCTCAGCTCGAATTTCGATGAAGCGAAGAGCCTGCTTCTCACTCCACCCGGGACCGTCGAACGTGTTGGTCGGGAGGACGAGGAGGTCTTCACCTCCGGCGACACTGTGAGTGTCCCTACCCTCGTGATCGAGGGTGGGGCCGACAAAGTGGTGTCAGCGGAGCATCCGGCTCGCTATCTCGCGGCCGTTGAAGGTGCAACTCATGTAGTTGTCGAAGAAGCGAGTCACGGTTGGCTGATGGAGGAACCAGAAGTCTTCGCCGACATCGTGGCGGAATTCTTGAGACAGCAGAGCCCGTAGAGGCGTAGGTTCGGAGTCGGCGCCGACGAAAGGACAAACGATGGCGACTTACGTGACCCTGGCCAACTACACAGCTCAGGGGATGGCCAACATCAAAGACAGTCCAAGCCGGCTCGACCAAGCACGCGAGCAGCTCGCTCCTCTGGGTGTTGAGGTGAAAGATGTCTACCTGACGATGGGTGAATATGACCTGGTGATCGTGGTCGAGGCCCCGGACAACATCACCGCAGCCAAAGCCCTGATCGCTATGGGAGCCCAGGGAAACATCACGACGACGACGTTGCCTGCCGTCACCGAGCACCAATTCAGGAATCTGATCTCCGAGATGGGATGAGGCCGTGGACCTCGAGATTATCGAGAGGGGTGAGTCCCGGGAAGGGCACCCCTCTTTGTTGTTTGTCCATGGCTATTGGCAGGCCGCATGGACGTGGGACGAACATGTGATGCCCGCCCTCGCCCGACTCGGCCATCATTGTGTAGCTCTGAGTCTGAGGGGTCATGGTGAGAGCGAAGGCAAGATCCGTGGGGCTTCGATATCGGACTACGTCTCGGACATCGAAGAAGTCGTGGCCACACTCGACCCGGCGCCTATTCTCCTAGCTCATTCGATGGGTGGCTTCACCGCCCAGCATTACCTGGCCAAGGGGAATCAGGCACATGCTGTGGTGCTGGTTTCGCCGGTTCCACGGAAGGGCGCCTGGGGAGCCACCTTCCGGGTCATCGCCAAACATCCCTGGCGGTTTCTGAAGGCCAATCTGACACTCGATGTTGGAGCGGTGGTCGAGACCAGTGAAGCCGCTTATGACTTCCTACTCAGTCCGCACGATGACCCGAGCGCTATCGATCGATGCATGGGCCGGTTGGAGCGAGCGTCGTACCGGGTCTACCTGGATTTGTTGTTGAATCGGCCAGACCTCTCAGCTGTGGAACTACCCGCCCTGGTGGTGGGTGGCACCGAGGACGGGTTCTTCCGAGAGAGGGAATGGCGCGACACGGCGCGCCTATTGAACTCCCGTGTGGTGATGCTGGAGGACCTTGGTCACCAGCCAATGTGGGAAGGCGATGGACGTCTCCTCGTCGATGCGATTGATCAATTCGTGTCGGGGCTTTCGCCGTCTTGAGAGGTCACTCGTAGCTGTAGAAGCCCTTACCGGTCTTACGCCCCAAGAGACCGGCTTCCACCATCCGGGTCAACAGCGGGGGCGAGGCAAATAGAGGCTCCTTGTATTCGTCGAATAACACATCAGCAACGAACTTGGTC
>JBAVIK010000357.1:0-3806 GCA_049686815.1 Acidimicrobiia bacterium
CAGGGATGGAAGCTCGATAGGCCCAAAGGAACGATGTTTGTGTGGGCCGAGATCCCGGGGCCCTACAAAGACCTTGGTTCGATTGACTTCTCCATGATGATGCTCGAAGAAGCCGGCGTCGCGGTCAGCCCAGGGGTGGGATTCGGGCCTTCGGGAGAAGGACACGTTCGTTTTGCGTTGGTTGAGGATGCTGACCGGATCGGAGAGGCCGTCGACCGAATGGGTGGTGCGCTGGAACTTCTGTGAGGACCTCGCCAACCAATAGCGGACCGATCCGCTACCAATCGATCGCTTACCATTGGGGTATGGCATTTCCCGACGGCTTGGCCGACTTTAGGTCGGACACGGTTACCCGACCCACTGACGAGATGATGCGGGCGATGGCAGCCGCCCCGCTTGGCGACGATGTGTACCACGACGACCCGACCGTCAACGCACTAGAGGAAGAGGCAGCTGCGATCGCGGGAAAGGAAGCCGCGGTCTTCGTTCCGACAGGAACGATGGGAAACCAGCTCGCAATCATGTATCACACGAGCCCCGGTGAGGAGGTGCTCGCCAACGAGGCGAGCCATGTCCGCTCAGTCGAGGTGGGTGCTCCACAGGCTCTCTCGGGTGTGGGGTTTCGCACGGTTTCCGGTGATGCCGGACGGATCACTTCCCAGGATGTCGAGGATGCGATGGAGTTGGCCGGCTTCTTTCCCTGCATTCGTCTCATGGTTTGGGAGAACACTCACAATCTGAGTGGTGGCCGGGTGATCCCGATCGAGTTGATGGAGGAGACGTCGGCGACAGCCCGTAAACATCAACTGGCAGTTCATATCGACGGTGCGAGAATCTTCAATGCTGTTGCCGCCACCGGTGTCCCTGCCGACCGATGGGCTGCCACCGCCGACACGATTCAGTTTTGCTTCTCGAAAGGTCTCGGGGCCCCAATTGGCTCGATCACCTGTGGCTCCGAGGAGGCGATCAGCGAGATTCGCTTCCTCCGCAAACGCCTTGGTGGGGGCATGCGTCAAGTGGGAGTCATTGCTGCCGCGGCGAGGGTTGCCTTGGCCGGGCGGGAACGTCTGATCGAGGACCATGTCCTCGCCCAGAAGCTGGGTGCCAGATTCGCTGAGGTCTTTCCAGGCTCGACCGACATTGCTCTGGTGGAGACCAACATGGTTCGTGTCCAATTCGATGCGATCGGGATGGCATGGGATGAGGTAGCCGCTCGCCTCTCGTCCGCAAACATCAAGGTGAACCCACCGATGGCGGGCCACTGGAGGATCGTGACCCACAGAGATGTCGACTCTGACGACGCCGACCGGCTGATCTCGGCTCTCTCGTAACCCCACGGGAGACGATGAGGTCGGATACCCAGTGAGTTTTGGAGTCCTTTTCCCCGGGCAGGGAAGTCAATACGTGGGGATGGGATCAGACCTGTTCGAGGTGAGCCCAGAGATACTGGGTGATCGGGCCGACGACATCCTGGGTTGGTCACTTCGCGACCTCTGTCTCGATGGGCCCGAGGAGAAGCTGACCAGAACCGAGTTTGCCCAACCGGCTCTGTTTGCCATCAGCTATGCCCTGTGGGAGATCTTCAACACACGAGTGGGGAAATCGCCCGCTGGTGCTGCTGGGCACTCGCTGGGTGAGTACACCGCCCTTTGCGCAGCCGACGCGATCGGCTTCGACACGGCACTCGGGTTGGTTTCCAAGCGCGGACATGCGATGCAGGTGGCTGCTGATAGCACTTCCTCGGGGATGGCAGCGCTGCTCGGAGGAGACCTTGCCACGGTTGAGACTGTGGTGGCCGCCAACGTCGGTCAGGGAGGGACCCTCCAAATCGCCAACGTGAATGCACCAGGTCAGGTAGTCGTGGCCGGTGCTAGACGTGACATCGAGTGGCTCGGTGAGCGTGGCAGAGACTTCGGAGTCAGGCGGGTAGTCCCACTGAAGGTTGCAGGTGCTTTCCATTCGTCGTTCATGGAACCCGCCGCTTCTGCGGTGGAAGAAGCGCTGTCCGAGGTCTCAATAGACGCGCCTAGATTCCCGGTGTGGTCCAACACGACCGCTCAACCACATGTTGGAGGACAGATTCCAGCCGTGCTCGCTCGACAGGTGATGTCACCAGTCCTCTTCAGTCAGAGTCTGCTGGACATGTCGAGGTCGGGAATGGGCACATTCGTCCACATCGGGCCAGGTGATGTGACCGCGGGGATGGCCCGACGGTCGGTCGACGACGCCGAAGTCGTCGTGGTCTCGTCGATCTCGGAGGTCGGTGATGCGGTGTCCGTCCTCGGTACGATGGCCTGATCACAATGACCATGAGAAACGCTGAAATCACCGGCTGGGGCAAATGCATGCCTCCGAACGTCCTATCGAATCACGATCTCGAGCAATTGGTCGACACCTCCGATGAGTGGATCACGAGCCGAACCGGGATCAAAGAGCGAAGGATCAGCCATGTGGAAGCGTCAGAACTAGGTGCGGTGGCCGGTTTGCGTGCCCTCGCCGCCGCCGGCAAGTCCGTCGCGGACGTCGACCTGATCCTTGTTGCGACCTGCTCAGGTGATTCGATCATTCCTTCGACGGCGTCCGTTGTGCAGAAGCGCCTGGAGGCCTGGAACGCTGCGGCTATGGACATCAATGCTGCTTGCTCCGGATTCATCTACGGATTGGTTACCGGGACGAACATGATTCGCGGTGGCGGCTATGACACGGTCCTCTTGATAGGCACGGAGAAGTTGCACTACATCATGGATTTCACCGACCGCAATACGTGTGTTCTCTTTGGCGACGGCGCAGGTGCCGTGGTCCTCGAGGCGACCGACCAACCCATTGGGCTGATGTCGTCGGATTTGGGCATCGATGGCTCGGTCGGACACATTCTGGCGGTGCCGGTAGATGGCACACATGGTGATAGGACACATCCCGATCCGCGGATGTGCGGAATCGCCATGGAGGGCCAGGAAGTCTTCAAACGCGCTGTCACCAAAATGAGCGAATCGACAACAAAGTCGATCAGCGATGCCGGTCTGGAACTCGACGACATAGATCTGATGGTGCCTCATCAGGCCAACGTCCGGATCATCGATGCCACGGCCCGCCGGATCGGCCTTGACGAGGGCCGGGTATTCATAAACATCCACTCGTATGGCAATACCTCAGCGGCAACGATTCCCGTCGCCTTGACCGAGGCTTTGGAGCAGGGTCGGGTGCCAGTCAACGGAACCTTGGTATTCGCTGCTTTCGGCGGTGGTCTCACTTGGGGATCTGCTGTGTTTCGATGGGGTGATCGAATTGAGCCGATCGCTGAGAGCGATGCTGATCTGCCTCCAACCGAATTGACCACCATGGACCTCCTACAACCCAACTTCGACTTCTTCGGTCTGCCGGAGAAGATGGCGTGAGTGAGGATTTCGAAGGGCGAGTTGCGCTGGTCACAGGGGCTTCCCGGGGTTTGGGCAGAGCAATGGCGCTCCGTCTCGCGTCCTCGGGCCATTCGGTCGGCGTGAATTTCTCCACTAGCGCCGACGCTGCCGAAGAGGTCGTTTCAGAAATCCGGGCGAGAGGTGGTACCGCTCTCGCCGTTGGTGCCGACGTGGCGGACGAAGATCAGGTCGCTGAGATGTTCGCCCGTGTCCAGGCGGATCTCGGCCCGGTAGCGATTCTCGTCAACAACGCCGGCATGACACGCGACAACCTGCTGCTCCGAATGAGTACCCAGGACTTCGACCGGGTAATCGCGACAAACCTACGTTCGGCGTTCCTGTGTACCAAGTCCGCGTTACGGAGCATGCTCAAGGCGAAATGGGGGAGAG
>JBAVIK010000358.1:0-2227 GCA_049686815.1 Acidimicrobiia bacterium
GCCACAGCGACGAGCAGAGAGATCGCGAGGACAGCGGAAACGAGACGTATGGGCCGCATGGGGATCTGAAAAGAGTAACCAAACCGTTTCATTGCGAGAAGTGGAAACTACCGATGCGATGACATACGGGCCCGGTCGGATTGGAGCGGGCACGATGGAATGTAAGCCAGACCCGAGATGTTGGTTGTTGTCCTAGACAGAAGCGAGAACACAATGATTCCTGATTCCCATCTCGATCTCCTCGACTGGGATACAAAGGCGCTGGCTCACATCGCCACAATCGGTCCCTCGGGAGAGCCTCAGAGCAGCCCGGTTTGGTTCGACTGGGATGGCACCCACCTCAAGTTCAGCCTGACCACGACACGACAGAAATACCGCAATCTTCAAGCCGACAAGAGAACCTCGATTTCGATCGTGGACCCTTCAAACCTCTACCGGTATGTTGAGATCCGCGGCGAACTCGACGACATCGAGCCAGATCCCAACATCGACTTCATCTCCCGCATGGCGAAGAAATACATCGACAAAGACCGCTACCCGTGGCATCGGGAAGGTGATGAGCGAGTGATCATGAAGATCCGCCCCGAGAAGGCATCAACCATGGGGTGAGCCCGGTGCTTAGTCTGGACCCATGCGTCAAAACATTTCCTCGGGATCACCCTTTGAACCACAGGTGGGCTTCAGCCGAGCCGTGCGGATCGGCGAACGTGTGATAGTGGCCGGCACCGCTCCCATATGGCCGGACGACTTTGTCGACCCCGATCCAAAGACACAGACGAGGCGATGTCTCGAGATCATGCTTGCAGCTCTCGATGAGGCAGGTGGCCAACCCGAAGACGTGGTCCGGACCAGGATGTTCATCACAGATGCCGAACACGCCGGAGCTGTGGGAGAGGCGCACGGTGAGGTGTTTTCCGAGATCAGGCCGGCAGCGACGATGGTGGTGGTCGGCGGTCTGATCGATCCGCGATGGGTGGTTGAGATGGAACTTGAGGCTGTATTAACCGGTTGAATGGTCTGATGAGGTCCAGGAGGTGACGATGTTTGGAAGGAAATCTCGAGATATGCCCGATTCCACCGAGGCACTCCCCGGTCGCGAAACGCCAGTGGCGGTTCCCGCGGCGCATTTCATCAACGGCCATCAACTCGAAGGACCCTATCCGGAGGGTCTGGAGATCGCCGTCTTCGGAATGGGCTGTTTCTGGGGCGCCGAACGTCGCTTCTGGCAGATTCCTGGGGTGTACACGACCTCGGCCGGCTATGCCGGGGGATACACCCCAAACCCCTCATATGAAGAGGTGTGCACCGGACGGACGGGTCACACTGAGGCGGTGATGGTGGTCTTCGACCCCGGTCAGGTCAGCTATGACGACTTGCTGAAGGTCTTCTGGGAGACTCATGACCCAACGACCGGCTACCGGCAGGGGAACGACGTGGGCACCCAATACCGGTCGGCGGTCTACACCACGACAGACGATCAGTTGGATCAGACCAAGCGCTCACAGGACGTGTATCAAGCCGTGTTGAGCTCAGAGGGCTTTGGGCCGATTACCACCGAGGTGAAGCCTCTCGAGGATTACTACTTCGCCGAGGATTATCACCAACAGTATCTGGGCAAGAACCCACACGGCTACGACTGCCACGCCAACACGGGGATCGCATATCCCGGCTTGAGGTAGCGCAACTCAGCACTCAGTTACGAGCGGCCAGGCCCGGGTGGCGCCTACGAGTTCGGTACTCCACTGCGTTTCCGACCTTGCCGACGGCGGAGATCACATCGGCGATTCGAAGGCAGTACGCCATTTGCTGGGCTGTGCGGCGAGAGCAACCAAGTCTCGAGGCCAGCTCGGCGGTGGTAAACGGGTCGGGGAGCAGGTCTGGCAGCAGAGCGGCGAGATCTTCGACGTCGCTGATCATCAGTGTGTCGAGAACGTCGACGAGTCGACGTTCCTCCACGGTCCATCCTCTGCGTCGCCACGAGCTGCCAGGTGTGTGTCGTCTGTGCTCCTCTTCTGTGATCAGGAGCACCTCGATCTCCAGTCGGGGGTGGGACACGAGGTCGGGGAAACTCACCAATTCGGAGAATGTGTCGACGGGGCTGCCGTGTTTGGGTGAACGTCTTCGGCTGAGGACTGAGTCGTCGTCCGCCAATTTCACGATCCACTTGTCAACCGGGATGGGGTAGACGATGCGCACGTGGTGGCCGAGGGCGAGCAGGGTCTTGACC
>JBAVIK010000359.1:0-9631 GCA_049686815.1 Acidimicrobiia bacterium
GCGCGGAGGCCCCGATCGATGATCGATGCAACGCTATTGATTGCATGCGTAGCAGTCAGGACATGCGTCTTCAGACGTTTAAGTTCTGCCGGGACGGTCAGGCTCACCGGTCTCTTGACGACGACCAGAGCGCCGCCGACGATGGCGATGGGGGCTGCAAGCCGAGAGAGTGGTGAATCCGACACGCCAATCCTCCTTCGATGTTCGGCTGTCGTGAGAGGGTCGCAAAGGCTCTCTCTGTCGACAGTGTGTGGGCTCAGCTCGATAGTGGTTCTGGGTGGGTCGTTGTCGGCTTGGTTGAGTCCTCTGGAGCCGGGCGTCTCGAAGCGACCACGGCGAGGATCACGGCGCCAATGGCGGTGAAGAGGGTCATCAGCCCGAGAATCACTAATCCAATCATGATCCACGGGGTGTTGACACCCACCGACGTCGAGATCTCGACACCAGAGGCGCCATCGGAGTTCATGATCACCAGCGTCCATGCTCCCGACTCGGGCTCCCAGTCCAGTTTCTGGAGGCCTTCGCCCTGTGTGCTGACTGTCCATAAACCGAGGCTTGCGGGTGGTTGGGGGGTCGCGGAACCGGCGTGCTCGATTAGCGAGGCCCGTGCGCTGCTCCCGATTCTGATGACCTGGGCCCCAAGAGCCTCAACATCGGTCACTTCTGTGTACTCGACATCCGCTAGGTATGCGGCGACCTCCTCGGAGGGGCCGACGCCCATGAAAAGGGGTTTTCCTTCGTCCGACTCGGCTTCGACACGGAATGCCCCCAGGAAATTGGAGGGAATCCACTCGGGTAGTGCTCCCAAGTCGACGTCGGTCGAAGCGATGGCGTAGCCATCGGACGACACAGGTGCGGTTCGGCCGGTGACATAGCCGTCGGGGCTTCTGTGGGTCCCGTAGACCCAACCCAGGGCGACCGTAGCCGCCAACAGGCCAGCTGCGACGACAAACAAGATCGTGCTGATAGTCCTAGACCCGTTTCGCGATGTGGTACTCACTTCGCTATCTCCTTCTCTTTCGATGGTCGGGCCATCGAACCCGTCCTCCGCGAGGCGGGTGTGATCCTCCACCCGGCGGTCTGGTATATCGGAGGCCGGGTTTCTTGCCGCTCCCCTCTTAGGCACAATCATCGGGGAACGAGATCGTTTCCACATCGGGGAAACACCCTGAACGGCCACCCTTAACACACCGGGAAAACATCCTGATTCCGACACAGTCCGATATCGGCGCCTATCGCTCGCGCGAGGACGCTCGGGATCTGCTGCGATCTCAAGAGGTCGACGCATCACCTCTTCGTCGAGAGTTCTGTTCTCGTGTCGAGGAGGTTGTTGTGCGGAGGTTCAGTGAGGAAGCTGAGAAGGCGTTGATCTGGGAGCGTCGTAGTCAGGGGGTTGGCATGCGTTCCGTTGCCCGTGAGTTGGGTCGGGCTCATGGGTCGGTGCGGACCATGGTTGAGGACCGTGGTGGGGTTCGGCCCCGACGACGTGTCCGAGCCGGGTGGCATCTGTCGTATCGGGAGCGTGAGGAGATCTCTCGTGGGGCGGCGGGTGAGTCGTTGCGGTCGATAGCGGTCCGGCTGGGCCGGTCGGCGTCCACGGTGAGTCGGGAGGTGGCCCCTAACGGCGGCCGATCGGGCTATCGGGCTCATCGTGCCGACCTGGCAGCCCAGTATGGGCGACCCTGACCCAAATCTGGCCTGTGCAAACACTGCCGGAACCGAGGTAGGAGGTGCCGACTCGCAACTCGCTCCCTCAGTTCCCCGATGGGGAGATCAGTCTCCGGGTCCGCCAAAGTATCCCAGTCGAGAATGGCCAAGACGCCAATGTCCTGAGGCCAGCCCAGATCGTCAGGCCACAGCATCGCCATATCACTGCCAGTGAGTCGCTCCCAACTCATCGATTGCTCCAGGTGATTCGAAGTGAGTTGCCAGCCAGACCAACTTCCTTTGTCCCTCGTTTCAATGTGTTCATCAGGGAGGGGCCCAGCAAGGGACCAAGGTCACAAACGAACGTGACGGTCCATAATTCGGCAGCCGGAACAGCTTCTGCGGCTATCTGTTCCACCCAGCTGTCACCAAGAGGATCACCTAGACGGGCACAACGCGCGGACACCAAGCCCGCAACGGCTCGACCGACGCGTCGCGTGTCCGGCATTCTGCGCTAGCTGGTCGAAGCCCAATAGGGCGACGCGAGCCTCGGTCGAACGTCGGCCTCGATGTGTAGCCGAATGTGTAGCCATACCAGACGCCACAAGACGATACTGGCCGGCATAGATCCTCGACGGGATCGGACAGAACCGCACGTCACAGCACCGAGCCGGACTGGGCGGACATTGGAGCGGGACTGTTAATCCATTGGTTGTAGGTCCGAGTCCTACCCGTGGAGCAAGATTCTGACGTCGGCAACCGCCAAAATCCCCAGGTGGCGCAGGGCAGTACGGGCGATAGAGCCTCCTGACTGTCCCGCAGATTGCGAGCGTGTTGGCGTGCTGAGTCAATTTCTCGTGCGTTTTCACAGTCGGTCTCCTGATAGATTCCGCCGACCCCAGATGGGGGCGGTTTCAAGGAGATTGGATGAGGTGGCAGAGCAGAAAAACCAAGCCGGTCGTGGGGGTCGCCAAAGTGGTGGTGCTCGCCCTCATGCTCGCCTCCTGCAATAGCCCACCCGAACTTGAGGTCAGTTCAACCACGTTCCAGACCGCCCCGACCACCATCGTCGAGGACTCCGTTCACCCAAACGTCCCCCCGATCGAATGTGGGCCGCTGATCACAACTCACGATGTCGACGTGGCGTTCGACAAGGTGGGTGAACTTCCCCAGATGCTGGTATACGAATCTGGAGAGACCTGCACCCACGTCCTGCAGGAGGACGAAGACCTGTTCATCCGCATCGAACCTGGTGATCCAGCCGATTTCGAGCCCGGAGCGATCCTCGAAGGGCACACCGGGCAGCCGACCGACGGTGTCGGCGATGAAGCGCTCTGGTTCGGCGCCGATGGTCAACCGGTCAGTGTGATCAGCGTCCGGGCCCCATCCAGCTTCGGCGCTCTCCACTACCGGGTGGTGTTGAGCCGATCCGACGCCGACGCCGCCACCCACCGCGAGGCCACACGAACCTTGGCCCTGACCGCACTCGCTCGTTTCCCCGGTGTCGAGATAGAGCCGACTGAACCGGTGGTCTACGAATTCGACACCCAGCCGGCCGACGTCTCGGGGCTCGGCTATGTGGAAAACCTCCTTGCAAACGAGAACAACGGTGAATGGACCAAAGGCGACGGTCTTGTGGCCACGCTGCGCTACCTCACCGGTGAGATCGGAGCGTCGGGGGTGTTGCGTCACGGCCAGGTCGACATTCCGAGCGTCACGCCCTTTGTCGCCTTGGCTCAGGAATACGCGGAGTCCGGACCTGACCCCGAAGCAAGAGCCGAAGTCCAGCGTCTCCTCGACCTCCTGGTGCTCCCCATGCAGGGCCGGGAAGGCATGGTAGAAGAACCGTTGGCGGCGTCAGGTCTGCTCGTGTCACTGTCTGATGTGGTCGCCCAGGAGACAAGCAAATGCCTCAAAATCTTCGGAATCCCTCCACCCTGTCTCGTCGAACAGGTACCACCCCTCTTGGAGGCCGATTGGCCCGGTCAATACAAGGTGTTTCGCCCGGTGGCGTCGGTGGCCGGGGACTACGACCTGGACCGTATCGACGCCACCATCGCCGCCCTAACCGACGCTGTCTTGAAGTTCTCGAAGCTGGTCGAGATGCCCTCGATCAGCATCTATCTACTCACTGGCAGGCAAGACAACGCGACCGTCGTTCAGTACGATCAAGAGTCGGCGTGCTTCATCGACGTGAATCGGGCGCCACCGCTGGCCATTCTCGCTGAGTATCAGCAGCTGCTGGCGCGAGATATCGCCTACTGCCTTCTCTTCAAGGACATCGGGAGCATCGATCCTTTCTGGAGCGACGGTTTTGCCACCTATTTGAGCGGTTATGTCTACGACGAAACCAACCTTGAGCTTGAGAAGCTACCCATGTGGCTGAGTGCCATCGAGTTGCAGACCCCCATGCAGGGCCGCACCTTCACCAATTGGGTGTTCTTCGAGCACCTCCATCCCAGCTTGGGTGCCGCAGGCAACCTCGCCCTGGTCCAATCTCTCGCCACGAGCGGGGTGGACCAACTCGTATCCCACTGGCATTCGTTCAACGAGGAGCTGACCGATGCCAGCGTCCCCGACCAGGGTGGTGGCGACGTGCCCTACAACCCGCTGTTCGAAGACGTCCAAGTCACCGGTCCGATAGTCCTGCCGCCCCAACCCGACCCGATCGGTGTCGCCAGGGCACAGATCACGATCCCGTCCGGTCAGAAGGCCTGCACGACTTTCCAAGGCACTGGCGATGTCAGGTCCTCGTGGCGCTCGGGTGTGCCGGGGACCACCGGTGGCTCGTGGTCGCCCAACCTCCCCGAGGAGATGACCGATGTGATCACATTCCTAGTGACGACCGGCTCCGGTCCGGGTCAGCTGATCATTTCCGTGGAGAAACTAATTCCTGACGACGAGGACTGCGATGAAGACGTCATCGATCTCGACAATCCGTCTGACGATGATTCTGAGTGTGACCTGTGCGGGCCGTCGGGTTACTACTTCAAGGTGTTCGAGGACTGATAGACAACGAGCCCACCCGCAGATAGCGGCTGTGATCTCAAGACGTGGACGCAACAGGCTTCGGCGAGAGTGTTGTTCTCTCGTTGAGGAGTTGTGCGGAAGTTCACCGAGGCTGAAGCTGGGGATGTGGGATCGGCGGCAGTCGGGTGAATCGCTGAGGTCGATAGGTCGGCGATTGGGGCGGTCTGGCTGGTTCGATTCGTGCGTTTGTAGAGTCCTCTGATGGGGTGCGCTTGTAGCCAAATGTGCAGCCATACCTGACTTCACAACATGGTACGGAACAACACGAGAACCGAGACCGGGTGGACAGAAATGCACGTCGCAGCATTGGATGGGTCTGGGAGGACTATCGGGGCGGAACTGTCAATCCTGCGCCATCCCAGGTCGCGATAAGCATCGTTCGAGACTCCCGCATCAGGTCAATCCAAAGCCACCATGGCAACGGGTTGGAGATCGCCTGTCGCCCTCTCCCGTCTACGACGAGTCAGGTGTTAGGTCGCCGTGCCTACTTGAATGTCAAAGAGGCCACCGTGGTTGGGATCCGTCGATGACAAGCCAGATTGAGAACGAAGCCTCGACGCGCCAGGCGGCGCCAATCGGCGGCATCACCTGTCTGATCATCTTTGCACAGGCGATTCTCGCTAGCTTCATTGCCATCGAGGAACCGGTCGTGACGAGACGACCATGCGGCCACAAACGCGAACATCGGCGCTTCCCCGGGCCGGAGCGCAAAATGGCCCGTCAGACGCATGTGAGAGCAGGGTGATTCAGCTGCGGCCGTTCCTAGCTGTCTTTGCGCTCGGCCTCAGCCTTGCCCTGCCTGCAGCTGCAAGCGAAGGATCGATAGAGGCTTTCATTGAGAGCGAGATGCCTGCGTCGGGTGTTCCGGGTCTGGCCTACGCCGTGGTGGCCGATGGCGAGATCACCTCGGTTGGTGCACGCGGTGTTGTGAGGATCGGAGACGACACTGAAGTCACGTCGGACACGCCTTTTCTGATCGGCTCGATCTCGAAGAGCTTCACGGCGTTGGCTGTCATGCAACTGGTCGAGGCCGGCGAGGTCGACCTCGACACCGGTATCTCACAGTATCTCGACGGATTCTCGGGCGGGCCCGCCGGCGCCATCACTATCCGACAGCTCCTCAGCCATACGAGCGGCTTCTCCACATTGCAGGGGAACACCTCGCACACCGACGCCACCAGCGGGACGGACGCTCTCGAGCGCTCGGTCGACGGGCTTGCCGGGGTCACCCCTGCCTATGCACCCGACGAACGGTGGGAGTACTCGAACACCAACTATCAGATTCTCGGCCGCCTGATCGAAGTCGTGAGCGGGCAGGAGTACCAGGCTTATGTCACAGCCAACATTCTGGAGCCGGTCGGCATGGAGCACAGCTTCGTCGCCGACGGTGAGATCCATGACTCCATGGCGACGGGGCATCGGCCGTGGTTCTGGACCAAGCGACCGCTGGCCGAGAACGCGACCGACCGCGCAACGGCCCCTCAGGGTGGGATCGTCGCTACCGCCGGTGATCTGGCGCTCTATATGGAGATGATGATGAACGGCGAGGACGACGTGCTGAGCGCCGAAGGCAAGCAGCAGATGATACGCCCAGCCAGTTCGGTATCCCCCTTTTATGGGTTCGGCTGGTACGTCGATCCCGAGAACAGCACCGTGTCGCACTCCGGCCTGAGTCCCGGCTTCGAAGCACTGGCGACGCTGATTCCGTCGGAACACAAGGGCGTGGTCGTGTTGGTCAATGCAAACAGCGGCATCGGATTCGGGGAAACGGCAGAGCTCGGCAACGGCATCACCGCCAGAGCGCTCGGCCTCGACTATGACGGCGAGGGCTCCCGTTGGACCCTAAGGGCGCTCTTCATCTCTCTGGTGCTCCTGCCGATCGTCTACATGCTCAGCATGATTTGGGCTTGGCGTCACCGCGACGAGATACGCGCCAAGTCGGGGATGTTCGGCCTATTCAGCCTGTGGTTCCCTTTGCTGACCACGCTTGGGGCGGCTTGGTTCATTCTCTGGCTGATGCCGAATCTGTTCGGCACACCGCTCGGCAACCTAGCTCTGTTCGTGCCCGACTTCGGCCTAGTGTTGGTCGCGACCGCGGTGACCGGTGTGCTGTGGGCCGGATTCAGGCTTGGAGTTGCCTACACCGGTAAATCCGACCCGGCCTGATCGCTAGGCATGCGGTTATCACTGGGCCTGAGACGTGCTCTGCGGGAGTGGACCTGGTGTCAAACTTGCCCTGATGCTCGAACTGGACTGGCGTTCTGCGTTGGTGATTCCCGCCTGCAATCGAACGAGCGTGATTCAGGTTGCTGGACGTGACGCCAGCAATACATGAGACCACGGGAACATCGACTTGATCGGAGATACCGACACGTCCCAGCCCAACTCGTTGAGGGCGGAAACGTATGTGTCGATCCCCGAGAAATCCACTAAGAGAATCTGTCCCCGTGGACCGGCGACTCGTGAGAATTCGCTCATCGCTGCGTGCCGAGCCTTGGCCAACCATCCATCGATTGTCAGCAGTAGCACTGCAATCGGAACGAGGGCCAATCCCACCGCGGCTAGTGCAATAGCCACCCGAGGGGCGTCAACGGTTCGGAGACTCGATTTCGATCTGGCCCTGATGCTCGATAGCCCACGGATTCTATCCGTTGTGGGTTTGGGCCGACGTCGGATTCGTAGCCAGGTCGGGCGTCAAGAACCAGGTCCCTGTGAACGCCATGACGCCGAGTCCTGCTCCAACGAGGATGGCGGGGAGCGGGCTGGGTTCAAAGGGGTCGGCTCCCGAGTATTCGATGCCTAACGGGCTGGTGCACACGACTGGAGACACCACTTCTTCGCCCATTGTTGAACTGGCGCTGACCGATTGTGTGCAGCCCCATGGCGCGACCAAGGCCGCTCCAAATAGGAATCCGAGGAAGAGGGCGATCCCGGATCGGAAGATCCGCGGTTTGGCACGGAATGGGCTCATGACTATTAGGGCCAAAGCCAGGACCCAGAAGTACAGGCCAATGCTGAAGATGGTCAAGACACCGGCTGCGAGTAGGGCGACGACCAAAAGCCAATACTTGAGGCTCGGCTTTCTGGCCGGCGCGGTGGGCATGGTTGCCATTCCGCGAGAGCCTATGTCTGTGAGTGACTGTTGACGAACGATGGAGAGGATTTCGCTGTGTTCGGCCGGCTCCGGCCTACGGACCAACCCGCAAACAAGGTGTGACCGGAAATGGGCTGGCCTACTCTCGGCCATATGAGGGTGTTGATGTCGTGGTCGTCCGGAAAAGACTCCGCCTGGGCACTCCACACCTTGCTCGACCAAGGTAATGAAGTCGCTGGTTTGCTCACCACGTTGAATAGAGATGCCGGGCGGGTCTCACTTCAAGGCGTTCGTCGCGAGTTACTTCATGCCCAGGCCGCCGTGTTGGGTTTGCCTGTTTGGGAAATACCACTCCCGT
The DNA here is from genome assembly GCA_049686815.1 of Acidimicrobiia bacterium. GTDB lineage: Bacteria > Actinomycetota > Acidimicrobiia > Spongiisociales > ZC4RG35 > JBAVIK01. The sequence continues at coordinate 8,130 of JBAVIK010000359.1, forward strand.
CGCCGTGTCCCAACGAGGAATACGAACGCCTGATGGGTCAGACAATTGAACGGGCATCCGAAGAGGGAGTAACCCACATAGCTTTCGGTGACCTTTTCTTGGAAGATGTCCGGTCGTATCGCGAAGACAGGATGGCCGGGACCGGGATCCAACCGCTATTCCCGGTGTGGTGTGGGGAGGGCGAGACCGGAGTACTCGCCGAGGAGATGTTCAACGCGGGCATACGCGCCACGATCACCTGTGTCGATCCCTCAAAACTTGATCCGTCCTTTGCCGGTCAGACGTGGCTCCCTGACGCGCTTCCTCCCGACGTCGATCCACTTGGCGAGAGAGGGGAATTCCATACTTTCTGTTGGGACGGTCCGATGTTCCCGGATCCGATCAGTGTCGTCACCGGTGACGTGGTCGAACGTGACGGATTCTGGTGGGCCGACGTCGTGCCACTGCAATGACAGTTTCAGTCGCCGCGGATAGTCAATAGACCGGACTTCACGGCCACCAGTTTGACCGCAGGGTCACCACCAAAGCCACCAGTACGGCGAGTAGACCAGCGCTTAACACAACCCATACAGAACTCGAGTTGGTGGCCTCGGAGCCCGCGATGACCTGAAAAGCCGAAGTCCCAAAAGCCAGGACGGGGGTCGTCGTGGTTGTTGTCGAAGTCGGCTCCGTTCTCCACGTCTCCAGCATGAATTCCTCGGCGTGGTCCGGCAAAAGCCCGTTCCGGAGATCACTCACCTCGACGGCGAAGCCCGGCCCGGCGATCACCGCATTGCCCTCGAGTTCATCTATCAGCGGCTCATCGAGTGGCCATTCGATCCACCGTGGCTCCGAGGGCGGCTCAACTCCCACATACAACATCAGCCCGATCAGGTCACCAAGCAATGCTCCGGATGGAGTCAAGACCGCAACCTCATATACACCCTCTTCGAGCTCCCCAGGAACCATGAACTGGATAGAGACTCTGTTGCTCAGGTACCCACGCAGTCCGCTGGGCTCGATCCCTACCGTTCCCAGGTCGTGCCATATCGGTTCTACTTCCGGTTGCCAGGGTCCAGGGATCAGATTCAGGTAGGCGTGATACGGCTCATATGTGGAACCCGACGACTCCACATATCCGACAGCAGTGACTTCGTCTCCGGGCTGGTAGTTCGCCTTGGTCGTCGCCATCCACGATCCACCCGCTAGAGCCGGGAGACCGAGTCCGACCAACAACCCCATCACGACAACGACCGTTGCCGGCAGACGACGCCCCAAGGTCACAGGTCAGGTGTCCAGCGAGGGAACGAGACCTTCGACCCCATCGACGGACTCGCTACGTCGTCGCGACCGGTCGACCATGAACAAAGCTGCCATCGACAGGCCAATTGCTGCTCCGGTGGCGAGCGGGAGCCAGAAATCCGAAGGGGACTCTTCGGGCGCAACCGCAACGACGGGTTGTGTCGTCCCCCCGGGAACAGATCCCTCCTGCAGGGCATTGATCAGCTCGTCCTGAGTGGTTG
>JBAVIK010000360.1:0-1570 GCA_049686815.1 Acidimicrobiia bacterium
GTAGCTCGTATTCGCTGGGAGCGGCGTATTGCACCACGCGCACATGTCGGGGATCCAGACCGGCAACGAGACGTTTGATGGCACCCCCTTTTCCCGCCGAATCCCACCCCTCGAACACCAGGCACACCGGGGGCCCCAAACCCTGATCTCCGATGAGCCCGGCGAAGACAAGTCTCAGTTGCAAAAGCCGACGCTGCGCAGAAGCGACCCGTTTTCGATATTCCTTTTTGGCGAGGCTGGCTGACAAGTCGACCAGATCGAGACGTGAATCGGTCATAGATCAGATCCTCGGATCGACCAGGGGTGCGTTGCCTCCCCCAAGGTAGGTGGGGAATCCTGGCCTGGGGGCATGAGAGCATCTGAGTCGTCTGGCCGGATGCCCAACGTCGGTAGCTACATGTCACCCCAATTGGGGGTTCCTCGCTAACCCCGATACGAAAAGGATTCCATGTGAGCAAGCAAGTCGCTCCGCTCGTGTGACATTGGATCGAGACGAGGAGGAGCTCGGGAGTGTCTGGTAGTTACAACCTTGCCGGGGCTCCGCGAGCAATTAGACAGATCGGACAGGCCTCGTCGGCCGGGCCGATGGATTCCGTCGCGACAAGCGCAGTGGTTGGCTGGTGGAGGCGCGGGGCCGTCGGAATTGTGCCTTGGATTCTGGTCGATGATATGGGAAACCCGGACGCGACAACAGAATGGACGCTCGCGCAGCGGACCGTCTCATGGATCAAAGGCCGGATACGGCTCATCATGCGATGAGCCGTCGGAGGAGCGACACGGTGGGCGATCTACGAGAGAAAAGCGGGGATCGAGACTGGCTGGAGCCGGTTGCCGCGGTGATCATGTCGATTGCGACCGTCTTTATTGCGTGGTCCTCATTTCAGAACACGGCATGGGCAGGAGAGGTTGCTGATCTCGGACGTCAGGCTGGGGCGGCCAGAACTGAATCAGCCAAGGATCTTGCCCGTCTGAATCAGGATTTGATTGGAGACCAGGTCCTCTTTTCCAGCTATGTGTTGGCCCTGTCTTCTGGAGACGACAAAGCCATAGGTGCCGTGGCGGCCGAGTTCCGGCCCGATTTCGCTCCGCTGGTGGCGGAGTGGGAGAGAGGGGGTCCGAACGCACCCTCGCCTTTTGACAGCGATAAATATGCCGTTCAAGAACAAATCGCGGCAACGACGGAGCACACTCTTAAGGCGGAGGATGCAGGGGCGGCGGCCACGTCGGCGACCGAGAGACGCAATGAATATGCTGCGGCCACGGTTCTTCTAGCTTTGGTCCTTTTCAACGTTGGAATAGGAATGACCTTCAAGAAGAGCGCCATTCGACAGGCGAGCCTCATATCGGGCGGACTCATACTCGTAGTGGCAGCGTCGTGGGTCCTGAGCCTGCCAAAGGTCTTGTGACGTGCCACGCGCAGCCAAGATCCGCGCCGACAGTCACGGAACCTCGGTTTGCACGCAGTTGGCAGGTAGATCGTTGCCACTGACCTTGAAGTCGTCGCAGACCAGGAACGCATCGTTTCTGGCGCCGAAACCCCAACCCACCGCTGCGAAGATCACAACCGCAG
>JBAVIK010000361.1:0-3653 GCA_049686815.1 Acidimicrobiia bacterium
CCGGCACGGTGTCCGGTCCAACCCGAGGGGGGGACATAAGTGCGGTAGTACGGGCCATCTCGGCGCAAGCATTTGACAATCACCTCCCGGCACCATGGAGCCCTCCCGCGCGATGACACGCGATGGAGGCCCAAGTGGGCCGAGAGATTGGTCGCCTCAACAAGCGAATAACCCTTGCACCGCAAGGGATTTTCGGTAGTAGCGGGGGCGGGATTTGAACCCGCGACCTTCGGGTTATGAGGCCTAAGGCAGGGGCCTCAAAGGCGTTGACCTTTGTCCATTGGCGATTGTTGACATGAGAACACCGTGGTATGCCAGCTAACGGGTTATGCATGATGTCACCCAGTGCCAGATCGTTTGGCTTCAGTCTGGCTTCAGACCTGCAGTGAATCCGCCTCGTCTGTTGCCGCAGACCCAACCACTCTGAGTGGCCATACTCGGAGTGGGAACTCGCTCGAACCCGTCATCCCGTCAGCAGCCATCGAGATAGCCGCAGCCGTTCTCTTCGAGGTAGGCGGCCCACTCTTGAGCGTATTGGGCGACCAAGCGGCCTTCTTCTCGTTGCTCCTCCAGGGTCTCCAGCTCAGGACAAGACTCGTCGCCTCCATACCAGGCAAGACACCCGACGTCGGGGCGGTTGTCGGCCAGCCACCGTTGGAACTGGAATCCGACGTGGGTGAAGTCCGGCGATCCGTAGCCGAAGTGGAGCTCGGCAATTCCCGACGGCGTCACCGTGAAGGTCGTGGTCGTGGGAATCGGTACGGCGTCGACGGCCCGGGTGAGCGCATCGAGAGTCTCGTGGTCGCAGGTGACGGAGGTGCCATCAGCCGGCTGTTGGGGTGAGACAGCGCAAGCGACTGAGCGATATTGCGCTCCCTGGGCTGTGAATGAGGCAAGTTCACCGACCACGTTGATGGATCCCCAGGTGTCGGTTGCTGCAACTTCAGATGTCAACAGCGCCGCAGCAGCCTCATCGTCACCGGCGTTGAAGGCATCGAAGTAATCGTTGGCGACACGCACCGCGCCCAACGGGTAGATGTCCGACTGACCAATGAACTCATCGACGTACTCGAGAGCCTTGGGCATGTCGTCGGCGTTGGGCAGACCGTTCTCCCCTTCGACCCTGGGCCCGAAACTCGCATGGACGTCGGGATGAGCCTCGAGCAACCATGTGTCGAAGGCCTCCGTGTACTCACCCCAGTCACCGGCTATCTCCCATGACCCTGTCCCCAGATAGGCGATCTCGCCGTTGTCGTTGAACTCGAAGTCCACCGTCGTCCGGAAGAAGAGACCAGCCGGCGCGAAGAAGTCGTGCACCAGGGTCATTGGGCAGCTGACGGCCGAGCCGCGTGATTGGCAAGGAGCGGTGATGGTCCACATCTCGTTGGCCGCCATATAGGAACGCTGCCAATCCAGCTCCGATTCGCTCTCCACTGTGTTAGCCCAGATCACTGGTTGCTCAGCGGGAAAGTAGGACCGCCAGGCCTCGTAGTCACCGGAGTTGCGCGCCTCCACCATGGCTTCGATCGTCGCCACCTTCTGTGCGAACAGCGCTTCGTCCGAGGCTGACCCCGGCGGCTCTGTCGAAGCCGTGGGACTCGTCGCTTGTGTCGTTGCAGGGTCGGAGTCGGTGTCTACGACATCCTCGCCCCCGTCCGAGGAGCTACAGCTGGCGATCAGCAAGGTCGCGGTCGCCACCATTGCCACTAGTCGGTATCTCATGACGCAGTCCTTTCGCTCGTGGAAACGTCGATGAGACAGTGATGGAGCGGCCATAACTCAGGCCTAGCGCCGGCTTGTCGGCCCGGCCCCACTCGTTAAGTCGTCGCTAAGTTGTCCTGTGTTTGATTGCCGGCAGGCTTGTGACACAAGCTCGGCAGTGCGGAAGGCAGGATGATGGAGTTTCGAATCCTCGGTCCACTCCAGGTCATCAAGGATGGCTCGACGATTGACCTAGGCCCCCCTCAGCAGCGTGCCCTCCTGGCGTTGCTCCTGGTGCACGCCAACCGGGTGGTGACGACGGATCGCATCCTCGATGCACTATGGGGCGACGAGACCGAGGGCAAGACCAACGCTCTGTGGGTCTACATCTCCAGATTGCGATCGGTTTTTGAACCAGACCGCGATCCAAGAAGAGAAAGCAGTGTCTTGGTCACTCGCGACCACGGCTATGTCCTCACAGCGGTGCCGAACTCGATCGATGCTCAACGTTTCGAACGTGAGGTCGCTGAAGCGTCGAGAATCCTCAGTCGGGACCCAGAAGCGGCTTCTCAACGGCTGAGCACGGCATTGCAACTTTGGCGTGGAACCGCTCTCGAGGAGTTTGCCTACTACGACTTCGCTCAAAGCGAGATCACCCGCCTCGAAGAGCTTCGGGTCACCGCAATCGAGGGGCGAATCGAAGCCGATATCAGACGAGGGGAGACGGGTGGTCTGGTGGGTGAACTCGAGTTGCTCCGCCACGAGCATCCGACGCGGGAAGGGCCGGTTGCTCAACTGATGCTGACTCTCTATCAGACGGGTCGACAGGCGGAGGCGCTGAGGACCTTCGAGCGTTTTCGGCTCGAAATCGGGGAAGAACTCGGGATCGAACCATCGCCTGAGCTACGTCGCCTCGAGGAGCAAGTTCTGCTTCACGATCCCGTGTTGGGGTCACGTCTCCCACTGAATAAGCGGGTGGAACCGGCATTGCGGACCGCGACGAATCCCTTCAAAGGGCTGCGAACCTTCTACGAGGACGACGCCGCCGACTTCCACGGGCGCGATCGAGTGGTCACCGACGTCCTGAAACGCATAGAAGGAGGCGAACGCTTGATCGCGCTCGTCGGCCCTTCGGGCTCGGGGAAGTCGAGTCTCGTCCGAGCGGGTGTCGTCCCCGCAATCCACAAGAGCGCCATCGAGGGTTCGGAGCGCTGGCCTGTAGCACAGATGGTCCCAGGTGCCCGACCGTTCGCAGAACTCGAAGTGGCGCTATTGCGGTCATCCCTCGACACACCCCACAGCCTCGGAGACCTCCTGAAGCACCCCGAGACGGGAATCCTCAAGGCTGCCCTACGAGTCCTGCCCGGAGACGAGTCTCGGATGCTCCTCGTCATCGACCAGTTCGAAGAGCTCTTCACGTTGGTCGACGACGAGACCGAGCGCCGCCGATTCATCTCGAACCTTCTCTCACTCATCACCGATCCACATGGGCGAATCACGGTATTGCTCACGCTTCGAGCCGACTTCTAAGACCGCCCCTTTGCCTACCCGGAATTCGGTCAGCGTTTGGGGAGTGCCGTGGTCAACGTTGTCCCGCTGACGCCAGACGAACTGGAGGATGCAGCACAGAGACCGGTCGAGCGTGTCAACGTTGCCCTCGAGCCCAAGCTCCTCGCGTCATTGCTCACCGATGTGTTGGGCCAGCCCGGAGGCCTTCCTCTCTTCCAGTACTCCCTCACCGAGCTCTTCGATCGGCGTACCAGCAACATGCTGACTCTTGACAGCTACCGCTCGATGGGCGGATTGAAGGGCGCCCTTTCCCGACGAGCCGAAGATCTCTACTCCGCGCTTGATCCAACTCAGCAAACAGCAGCCCGACAAGTCCTCCTCAGGTTGGTCTCGATCACTGACAGCGGTGTGGAATGGTCGAGGCGGAGGGTCCCCGCCTCCGA
>JBAVIK010000362.1:0-3085 GCA_049686815.1 Acidimicrobiia bacterium
ATTACCGGCCCTCCCCATTGCGACGGGGCTAGCTGTTTGCGGAATCTGACGATCAGGATTACCGCCCCAACGATCTGCAGTGGAACTGCCAGCGAGTAGATCGCTTCTTGGTCGAGAAGGAAGCCGACTACGAGAAGAACCCCTGCAGCGAACAGGAGCAGCATCTGGACCACACCACTCTTCGACTCCCCCAGCGATGGAACTTCGTGGTCCGGCATCATCCACTCGATCAACGCCAAAGCGGCCAACACCACGTATCCGGCGACCATCGCCCCTGGATGCGAATCGCCCAGCCGTAGAGCATTCTCCGGGGCCACGATCTCAATGTCGGCCAACTGGAGGCCGAGCAGCACGCCCAGGACGGCTCCGAATACGAGAAACGCCAACGACAGGCCCATTCCGAACTCGGCGACATTCCACTTCTCACCGCGTTTGGCGCGGAGCACCCAGACCAACATCCACACCATCGCAATGAACGCAAGGGTTCCTCCGATGGGGCGTTGGATGCTTTCAGTCGTGTCAAAGATGTCGCCAGACCAAAACGCAAACACATACAACGAAAGGGCCACGATCGCGAACAGCGGAAGCCGACCTGCATCAGCCTTGCTGTCACCCCCGAACATCCAGATCGCCCCAGCGAACACCGCCAGAGTGATCCACCCCAACGTTCCAGCGTGAACATGCGTCAGCAGAGTGTTGCGAGGCGGGTCCCATATGTCAGTGCCGTTCAAGATTCCGATGACAACAGTGAAGATGAAGATCACCATTGCCGCACGGAACAAGGCCTTTACTCCAGGCGGCGCAGTGCCCATATCGCTCCTCCTTCGGTCGAACGTCGAAGCTACACCCAAACCTCCATTCGATGACGGACGAACTGTTAACACCGGTCCAGGACCGGCTCGGAGCGATGACTAGGGGCTGGTGGTGTCGACCGGTCGGCGTCCAAGCCGGCTGAACCGACTAGGTCGTCGGGCCGGTCCGGAGCTGCGAACAGCCACGGCGACCACGCCCCTGTCAGCGGTGTGACACCCGCACTGAACCGGCATTGTGTCCGGTTATGGGCGGGTGGTTCAGAACCAATCGAGCGAGCAGTGCAAGCGCAGATGATGGTGCACTACGCCACGGCCGGGTGCCGGTGTCTACTCCCCGCAAACGGTGAGGCCATACTCGGTGGCTTGCTTATCAACTTCGTCAAAAGCCGTCGACGCGATTCGCAAACCGCCATGACCCGGGTCTTCTCGTGAAGCCAGTTGCTCAATGGCGGCTGGGTCACCTGCGGCAGCCGCGTCGGACAACTCGTTGAGTGCACCTAGCACTGCCTCGATGTCGTCGTAGAGGGCCGCCAACAGTTCCTCGTCCCCTTCAGGGGCAGCGAGGGCTCGCAGGTCGGCAAGCTGACCCTCGCTCACAGCGGTGAGCTGGTCGATAAACCCGGAGAACACCTCGACAAACTCCTCGGGGGTGGAATCTTCGGGTAGGTCGGCGTAGAACTCAGAGGATATTGCTTCGAACCTGGCGTTGGCGTCTTCGCAAATGGCGTTGCCCTGTGCGATGTACTCATCCGTGGAGAGAGCCTCATCGGCCGCACACGCAGCGCTAAACAGCGCAAAGGCCAGCACGAGTCCGACAACTACAACGGGGCGAAGGTTCTTTCCTATGCCGTGACCGTACCCGCAGGACCGTGGCCGCACATGACGGCACTCGTGTTCCCCACCTGGGCGAACGTGATGCCGGTTATGGGCGGTCGGTTTGGATGATTCCGGGTTGGCCTGACCCGGCTTCATCCGTTTCCCTGCTGCTCGGTTGGTATACGTTCGTCTCGTTGGATTCGTGACAGCGGATTGTTGTCACATCGGCTACTTGGTGGACGCATACAGGGTGTGAGACGTTTTGAGCTGGCATGGTTGTAGGGATGACATCGACCGATGCTCGGTTTGCCGAACTGTATGAGTCGAACTTCAAGCATGTGCACGCCTATTGCAGACGCCGCGTGAGTTCGGATCGTGTGGATGATGCAGCCGCCGAAACATTTCTGGTTGCTTGGAGGAAAATCGACAGGGTTCCCGAAGGGTCGGAAACGCTGCCTTGGCTATATGCGGTGGCCTACGGCGTTGTCTCCAACTTCTGGAGGGGGGCATCTCGTCAGAAGCGTCTCAACAAGAAGCTCGACGCAATCGGTGTCGAACCTTCCGCACCCGCAGATGAGTTCGTGGTTGTGCGCCAGGAGACGAGGCAGATTCTGGCCGCTCTGGCGAAGCTCAGGAAGGCCGATCAGGAGGTCTTGCGACTTTCGATTTGGGAGGAACTCTCGAATGCTGAACTCGCGGTAGTTCTCGATGTGGCCGTTGACGCAGCTCGGCAACGGCTGTCTCGGGCGAGACGGAATCTTGCTGACCAATACAACCGACTCGACTCCGAAATCCCAGATTCTCCTGTTGCTCAGAAAGGAGGTGCGCTGTGATTACCGAAACGGAAGCCGTAGCGTTGATGAATGAGGCGAATCCGGTTCCGGATCTCGACTCCTACGACGTAACGAATCCCGGTGTTGCTGCCTACCTCTCCGACCTTGAGCAAGGGAGCAGCAACGTGACACAGCTAGACACAAAACCAACCGAGCAGGCCAAGCCGAAGCGAGGACGTTTGGTGCTGGTCCTGGGCGCCGCAGCGGCGATCATCCTGACCGGTGCCTTGGTGGTCCTCAACCAACCTGAGGAGGTTGTGCCTCCGGCTATCCAACCGACTGTGACGACGGTTGGAGCCGTGGTGACAACCTCGATTGTCGACGACACCGTTGACCCAATCGCAGAAGAAGGACTTTCGGTGGCGACAGCCTTCATAGAGGCGTTGCTGGTCGGCGATCTTGAAACAGCCCAAAGTCACGCATTGGATTCGGTGGCGCTCTTCCTGGTGGATGGGGGCGGGAGCCCAGGTGTCGGCCCGTCCGGTGAATTGCCCTGGAAGAACGCCTTGGGTTGGGAAGCGACTCTCGAGGGATGCGTCGTCACTACTGCTACCCCAGACAGCACCAGGGTCACCTGTTCTGTCACCAATTCGACAGACATCAGCCGGGCGTTGGGAGTTGACC
>JBAVIK010000363.1:0-4524 GCA_049686815.1 Acidimicrobiia bacterium
CGGCCATCCTTGGCCGAGTGCCGTGAGCGGGACAATCGCTGGGCGTGGCCTGTAGGTTGATGCAATGGCGACTCAGCAACCTTTGGAGATGATCCTCTTGAGGCAGCTCGCCAGCTATCTGGCGGTCCCAATGTGGATCATGGACAGCTTGGGAAACCTGGTCTATTACAACGAGCCCGCCGAGAGGCTGCTGGGAGTCTCATTCGACAATGTTGGACCAATCGACGCGGATGATCTGGTCGACACATTTCGAATCACCGATTTGGACGGTGAGGCCCTCGACCAGGCCGAGCTTCCAATCGTCAAATCGCTCGTCGAACGGGTCCCAGCCCACCTCACATTTCGTTTCTGCGGTATGGACGGTGTCTGGCGGAAAGTGGCGGTTTCGGCACTTCCGATCGAAGGCCAAGGGGACCGATTTCTCGGAGCATTCGCAACTTTCTGGGAGGCAGGCGATTGAAGGTCCGATTGTGGGGGACCAGGGGATCCATCGGAAGTGCCGGTCAGAGGACGCTCCAATACGGCGGTGACACCTCATCGGTGGAAGTGAGAACCTCCGATGGCGCCCTCTTCATCCTGGACGCCGGCAGCGGCATCCGCGCATTGGGAGCCAACATCGAACCTTTCGAGCAAATCGACATTCTCATCACCCACCTGCACATGGATCACGTTCAGGGTCTTCCGTTCTTCCCACCCCTGCTCGATCCCGACATCCGGGTCGACATATGGGGTCCGATGTCAACCACGCAGTCGCTCAGAGAGCGTCTTGCCAAGTACCTGTCCCCGCCACTCTTCCCCGTGCGCGTCCGTGAATTGGAGAACGTTGTCTTCCATGACGTGCCCCCCGGCAAGTTTGATGCCGGGCCCCTGACCGTAACTGCCGATCTCGTTTGCCATCCAGGCGCAACACTCGGATATCGACTCGATGACGAAGGCAAGTCGATTGCCTATCTCCCCGATCATGAACCCGGTTTGTGCTCGGCGATTGAAACCGGCGATGCGGAATGGACGTCGGGTTTTGGGATCGCCCGAGACGCCGACATCCTCATCCATGACGCCCAATACACCCAGGACGAATATGACGCTCGCTTGGGGTGGGGTCACACGTCGATACCACAACTGGCACGTTTCGCCGAGATAACGGCACCCGATCGACTCGTCACCTTCCATCATGATCCTTCCCACGACGACGATCTCCTCGACGACATGCATCTCGATTTGGCTTCACAATTGGGTGACGCAGAGTTGATCCCTGGCAAGTACGGATCCGTCATCGAGGCCTGAAGGCATGATCGACGGATGACGTCCGTCGAGAATGCCAAATCTGGCTCATCTCGAGCTGGAGCGGCGGGCAGAAATGGAGTTGGAGTCTGGGCGTCTTCTTCGGTGCGCGCGCCCTAAATTCGATCAGATGTATGAGCTCGTCGTTGTTATGCACATTTTGGGGGCCATCGCCTGGATCGGCAGTGGGTTCCTTCTGACGCTTGGGTTTGGTCGCATCAGGAGTGCTGAAGGTCCCGCCGCAGTCGATCAGACCATGGTTCGCATGGAGTCCACAGCGAACCTGATCTTCGTCGTGGCCCCTCCGCTGGTGCTCCTGACCGGGATAGGAATGGTGCTCTGGAGTGACGCCTGGGCCTTCTCGCAAGTTTGGATCTACCTCGCTCTCGGGCTGTTTGTCGTGACCGCCATACTCGGCGGAGGTGTCAGTGGGAAGATGGAAAAGGAAATGAAGAAGGCGAGGGAGAGTGGGACGGACGCTTCTGATGTCCTTGATCGCTTTCTGAAGGTCGGTTGGCTCGAGATGGTGATTCTCGCGGCGATCGTCGTCCTCATGGTCTACAAGCCAATCTGAGCTCTCGGTACCCACAATGCGGAGTGCGTCCAACCGATAGAGGTATTCCCACCGTTAACTTGCGCTGGCATGTCAGAACCCGTCCGCCTCCTGACCGTCAATTTGCTTCATGACGGAGCGACCAAGGATCAACTGATTCGACTGTTGGACACGACGTCGCCTGATGTAGTCGTCGCCCAAGAGTTGAACCACAAATGCGCCGAAGTCATCGACGACCGCTTTTCACATACGCACCTCGATCCACAGGACGATTTCACTGGACGGGGAATTGGCACCAATCTCGATGCCCGGTTCGGGGATGTGCCGATGCCGGCCCGGCATGCCAGCACCGCGGCACTCCAAGTTGGGGGAGACGTCTGGAATCTCGCCGGTGTGCACCTGGTCAACCCGATCAAGTTTCCGTGGTGGCGATCGGTTAGATCTCGAACCGGTCAGGTCGAGGCGGTGATCGAGTGGTCGGCACAACTCACCGACGACCCCCTACTCGTCGTAGGGGATTTCAACGCCAGTCCGCGCTGGCCCGCCTATCGGCGTCTTCGCGACCGCTGGATCGATCTGGTCGAAGAACATGCAGTCGAGACGGGGGTAGATCTCATGCCGACATGGGGATGGCGCCCGGGCTGGAAGAAGATGCTCCGAATCGACCATGTCTTTGGGTCCGGTCTGACTGCCGTGGATGTATCGGTGCACCAGGTTCGCGGCTCCGACCACGCCGCCGTTGTGGTCGACCTGGTGTCGCGTGCGGATTAGATCGGCTCGGTATCCGGGCTGTCGATAGGTCCGCCTGATGATCCGTCACCCAGCCAGCTGAGGATCTGGGTGTGAACCTCTGGATCGTGCAGGAGGGCACGATGATTTCTCCCGCGCATCACTCTGATGTTGCTCGAATCCACCCGGCGTCGCGAGCCCCGGCCGGTGGCGCTGTTGGTGGGCACTACCAGATCACCGAGCTGTGACATGAACGAATGAGAGCTGACCGCCCCGGCCATGAAGTGGAGCTGAGTGTCACCGACCCCTGCGTTCTCATCGCCGATCTCACCCGTACGGAGATTCTTGATCCCGTCACTTCGCTGGTCGATGAATTCGGCGATGGGACGGCTCTCGGGAATGAGGCCCAGGCTCTTGGAGGCCAGATGGACTCCTTTTTCTTGCGGCGCTCCCAAATGGGGAGACCCAAGCGTCACGATGTGGGAAGCCAATCGGTACCACGAGTGACCGGCCCGTCGGGCGGCATGTAGGGCGCTCCGAGCAACAAGGCCACCCATCGAGTGACCGACGAGAGATATCTCGTCCAGTGGGATCGGCCAGTTCCGGTCGATCTGTTCCAGCAACGTCGAAAGCGCAAACCCGTTCTCACTCACACCACGCCCGGTGTTGTATCTGATCAAAACCGGTGTGAAAGAGTGGCTCGCCAGCACGTCGGACAGTGAACCCCCCGTGTCTTCTTCCTGCCGCCAGGCGCGCTCGTGGTCACCGAGGCCATGGATCAGGACCGAGATCCGCGCCTTGGCCTCAGGGAAGGCCCGTCGGAGTCCCTCCTGATCGGTTGCAACCAAGTGGCCGTCACCGGACCGGACACCCATCGCGATGCTCAACGGACTGTTCCGACGTTCCAGCTCGTCTCCCCAGAGTCCGTTGAAGAATGACTGCACACCGCTGCCACGAGGCGACTCCCACAGGGCAGGCATGGTTGTCGAACCGAGTTTGGTCGATGCCGCAGCATCGAGGGCTTCGCCGACGGCCACGCCTGAAAAACGGATCATCGAGTAGACGGGAGCCGTGAACTGACGTGCAAGATGACGCAGAGGAATCTTGGCTCTTCCGGTGAATCCGAGCCATCGGTCACTCACGGCGTGGTGCACGCCCTCAACGGGGGTGGTGAGACGCTCGGTGACTAGGGCCACGAGGTCCCCCAGACCTTGCCAGTCTGTCTGGTGGCCCGAGGTAGGCCCTTCCTTCGACTCGATTGTCCCTGGGCTGTGCTTCACCCGGCGAGCGTACCGGTGATGTGTTCGATACCCATCGACGTCAATCCGCGAGTTCTATCTCGAACTCGAGCCATTCAGGCCACGAGAGGCTTTCGACAGTGGTGATCCGAAACCCGGTGACTTCTGATTGCGGGTCGTCCGGCGCCCACTCCAGGACGTCACCAGTGCTGGTGAAGCCGGTGAACCTGACATGCTCGGCCCAGACACCGCCCGATTCGATCTCCAGGACATGAACGGTGTTGGACTCTGGGTTTTGGTAGACGACGAAGCGCAACGCGGTGATTGTGACCGGCTCGTCGAATTCGACCTGAATCCAACCTGGCGGATCGGCTCCCGATGACCAGAAGCTCTCCGTTTCGGTCGAGCCGTCGAGTACCAACTCGGGATAATGGGTGTCCCTTGACCCTGAGGCGGTGACTGTGACACCCGGTGTTGGAGGCGGTGGAGGATCGTCTTCAGTTTCGGCAAGCAGGTCGAGCACCTGATCGCACATCTCCGCTTCACAGAAGTAGACCATGCCGTCGATCATGGTCATGAGCGGACGGTTGGTTGCAACAGAAGATTCGAGATCTGGCCCGAGGATGTCGTTCTCGAGAACCACCAGATCGGCGACTTTCCCGGGTTCTATCGACCCGACACGGTCGTCGATGCCCATCGCGGCGGCTGCATTGATTGTGGTCA
>JBAVIK010000364.1:0-1686 GCA_049686815.1 Acidimicrobiia bacterium
CCAGGGCACTTATCGCCTGAGGCTGATCTCCCGCCGGCGAGAAGTCAGAAACAATCTTGAATTGGGGCACGACCTCAGAGTACCGAGCCTCAGTGACAGATTTTCCAACTAGAGACTCGGTACGAGCGCTGCCACGGTTTCCTCGAGCTCACCCAGGGTTCCAACGTTTGGCACCACCAAGTCGGCTGCTGCCAACCATGTGGCCCGGTCGGGCTGGGCATTCATCCGCGCAACTGCATCTTCCCGGCTGAGACCCCTTCCGACTGCCCGACTCAGACGCAAATCATCGGGGCAATCAACCACAATCCGACGCCAGCCGTCACCGAGAGTGTGCGCAAGGATCGGCATCTCGACCACCACGGTCTGCCCGTCAAAGGCCTCCACACGACGGCTGATCGTGCCGAAGATATGGGGGTGGGTAATCGCCTCCAGCTCCTTGAGCTGATCCAAATCAACGAAGACGATCGCTGCCAGGCGCCGCCGATCGATCTGACCGTCGGTCAGGGTCTCTGGCCAGCGGGACACCACCTGGTCGTGTGCGGCACCTCCCGGTTCCAGCACCTGGTGGCCAACCGAGTCTGCATCGATCACGAATATGCCCGAAGAAGCCAAAAGCGAGCTGACAGAGCTCTTTCCGCTGCCAATCCCACCACTGAGCACCCATCGATGTGGCATGGCGGTCATCGGTGTCGACGGTAGCCTTTGATCATGTCCCCCTCCCGTAAACCCTGGGAATCACGCGTCCACCGGACGGTGGTCATCGGACAATGGGTCGCACTTGCAATCGGAATCGTCTCCGATTTCGTAGCCACATCGGGATCCAGCTCGTCTTTCACCGCTCTCATTCTCGCCAGCCTCTACGTGATCGGCTCAACACTCCTGCCAGAGCATCTCTATAGGGCCCGATTTGGCGTCGAATCGATAACTCTCCTCGGTTCTCTCTTGCTGTTGGTCGTTCTAACCCTGACCGGTGGCCCGTCCAGCCCCTATCTGCTCCTCTCGATGGGGCCACCAATATTCGCCACGATCTACGGCGGTCTGCGCAGCGGATTCACCACCGGTTTGCTCTCGGCAGGGCTGCTGGTGCTGGTGACGCTCGCTGCCGGCCAGATGTTCATCGATGCGGCCCCGGCGACCGCCCTCTACCTGGTCTTTGTGCTCCTGGTCGGTGCCATTCGCCAGCTTCTCGATGACATTCATCAGACGGCGGCAGAGCTGGAAATCGAGAAAGAGTCGGCCACACAGCAACTCGAAAAACTCGAGCAGATCCACGGCGCTCTGACCAGACTCTCTGAGGATGTGTCGGCGGGGCGTCTCAACGCAGTCGAAGTGGGGGCAGACACCCTCGACACGATTCTCGAGCGTTTTCCCGGTTCAGCAGGAAAGCTGGGAATCATGGGTGATGATGGCATCGTGGTGCTCGCTGCTCGGGGAATCCCAGTCGAGAATGGCCATGTCTACAACCTCCCGCTCTCAACTTCGGACATGGAGGTGGGAAGCCTCGAACTGACCACCCCCGATGCCCTCGACGAAGCCCGACTCGAGGAGGTTGTGGCAATCCTCAACCCGGTGAGCCTGGCGTTTGCGAACCTCAGACTGCTTCAGGAGATCGTGGGTTCGGCCGTTACCGAGGAGAGGATGCGATTGGCGCGCGAGATGCATGATGAGATCGGGCCATCACTAGCC
>JBAVIK010000365.1:0-12141 GCA_049686815.1 Acidimicrobiia bacterium
GGTTGTCGGTGGGGGACTCGGCGTTGGCGGTGGGATCATTCTCGTTCCGCTCCTGGTCGCAGCCAGCTTCGAAAGACATCGCGCTCATGCCACCTCTCTTGCGGCGATCGTCCTCATCGCAGCCACCGGCGCCATCTCATTCGCTGCGTCGGGTGAGATCGATCTGGCGGTCGGTTTTACTGTCGGTATCGGTGGCATCCTCGGTTCAGTGATCGGTGCGACGGTCATGAACAAGGTCAGCGCAAAGGCCCTCACGATCGTGTTTGGACTTGTGCTCTTGGTGGCGGCAATCAGGATGATCACCGGGGCCGATCCACTCCCTGGGTCAGCGGAATTCAGCTCAACCGCCCAGATCGCCATTTCTCTAGCCATCGGCCTGGTGGCCGGATTCTTTGCCGGGCTGGCGGGCATTGGTGGGGGGGTGGTGATCGTTCCTTCCACTGTTCTATTGCTGGGTCTTCCCCAGCATGAGGCCCAGGGATCGTCCCTCCTCGCCATCGTCTTCACCGCCATCGCCGGAACAGTGGTCAATCTCAAAAACCAACGAGTCCGTCTGATGGACGGACTCGTGGTGGGTGCAGGCGGAGTGGCCGGCTCATTGATTGGTTCGAGACTTGCTTTAGGTATCGAGGGACGCACCTTGTCGCTCATATTCGGGTTCTTGGTGCTCTTTGTCTCGCTCCGCTCGTTGTGGAGGGCACTCCGCCCACAAGCCCAGTCGGTTTGATTACTCCAGTTCCGTCGACTCGCCCTCCTCGTCAGCCGTCCGGGTGGGTATGAGCACCGGGACGATCACCGCGACTCCGATCGCAACCAGCAGGAGCGGCCAGAACCAGACTCCCACACCTGTCACCATGTCGATGACGTCGGAAGGCTCGGTTGGAATGAGGAAGAGGAGACCGGCGACGGTCACCACGAATCCGGCAAGGAAGGAGATTCCGTCGAACTTGTGTGTCTTCATGTTGTTGCCTCTCAATGGTCGATCTCGATGTTGCCCAGGTCGACGTGTGCGTCGAGGATCACAGTTCCCTCGGGCTCGCGATCGTCGAAATCGAGGACCATGGTTCCCAAACCGGCGGTCTGGCGATTGCGATCGGATACACGTCCGACGTCAACGGTGGCGGTCCCGATCAGGCCGACATCGTCAGGGACCTTTACTTCGAGAGTGCCAGCGCTGATGTTGGCGTCGATCTCGATCGTCTGGCCGTCCCACGGAAGGTCGGTGAGGTCGATGACCATCACCCCAAAATCGATGGAGTAGTCGGTTTGCACCTGGCTGAACTCCGTTGGTCGATGGGTGGCATCGAAGCTATCGCTGGTCCAGTTGTATTCGAACACCGGGGAGAACAGCAACGTCGGGACCAACACCGCTGCAACCAGGATCAACCAGCGAGCTCTTCCCCAAATAGCGCCAACCAACAGGCCAAGGCCAAGTACGGTGACAGCCAGAGCCACGTAGTGCCTCGGCTCGGCGTACACGGGCACACCTTCGATGTTGTCGAATATCGCCAGAAGTCCGACTGCCAACAGCATCGCTCCGATGGTGAGACGTCCCAGAATCGAACGCTCCTTCGGCCTCGCGGCTGGAGGAGGCGGGGGTGGTGGAGTGGGCGTTGGAGCAGGGGATGGCGGGGGTGGAGTCATGCCGCCGACGGGGGAGTCGTCACCAGCAATCTCTTTGTCTTCGTTCAGGGGCGATGAGTCAAATGCTGTTACTTGTTGAACTCCCTCCTTTGATTCTCGGCTGCCCAAGTCGAGCGGGATATGACCCAGATATAGAAGGACCCCGACAATCAAAACACCGGCGGCAAAGATCACGCCTCCTGAGAAGAAGGTGAAATTGTCGAGCAGGACGAGGGCCGCAATGAATATCAGGCCAATCCCGATCCAGGACCGTGCCGTGGAGGCGTTGGAGAAGAATCGGGCTGCCGGTGACTCCGACTCGTCATCTGATCTCATCAACGCCCAGCCTGCGAGGTAGAGCGCCACTCCGAATCCTCCGAAGAAGGCGCTGAGTAGGAAGAGAGCCCTGGGTACCCAGACCGGTATGTCAAAACGGTTCGCAACTCCTCGAGCGACACCGGCTACAACCCGGCCCTCTCGTGGGCGGACCAACTCATTGACAACAGTCTGGGGCTCCACAGCCTCCATTGTGGTGTTGGTTTCTTGTTCCATGACCAAATGCTCCGTCCTGAGGGCGCTCTGTTCAATCGGGGACGCCCCTTACGACCCCCTGATGTGGTTAAGGGTCATCCCCGATTGAGGAACCGGCTGACAACGAGCATGATCTGTCTGTGACCGACGTACGTAGCTACCAATACTCGCGTCGACAGACCAATCGCATCATCGCCGGAGTGGCCGGTGGTCTCGCCGATACATTGCGGGTGCCAGACGCCTATGTTCGAGCAGCGTTTCTCACCTTGCTGGCAGTCTGGGGGATTGGCGGTCTCCTCTACATGGGGCTCTGGCTGATGGCGTTCGATCGGGTTGAGGATCGAGTCGTAGAACCTGTACCGCCAAGTCAAGCCGTTGGACTGGGTTTGGCCTTCGCCGGCGGCCTGCTCTTGATGGGTGTTGTTGGCTGGTGGCCGAATGTCGTGCTCGTGCTCACTGCGGCAGCACTCTCCTTTGGCACGGCCGCATTGATCGACTCGTCGAAACCGGCTCCGCTCGCAGGTCTGTTCGATCCAAACGTGGAAAGACCCAGTCGCCTCCGGCTTCTCATTGGTGTGGTTCTGCTGATCGTGGGTTTGTCGGTTCTCAACATTCGGGTCGGTGGGCTGTTCGAATTCAGCACGGTGTTTCTTGCCATCGGTCTGACCGGTGTGGGTGTTGCCGTGGCGTTCGGGCCATGGGTCAGGCGTTTGCTCGGTGATCTTGCTCATGAGCGAAACGAGCGGATACGCCAGGAGGAGCGCGCCGAGGTGGCAGCCCACCTCCACGATTCGGTTCTACAAACGCTCGCCTTGATCCAGCGTTCCGACGATCCGAACCGGATGGCAATGCTGGCTCGCCATCAAGAGACCGAGCTGAGAGATTGGCTCTACGGCTCGGTCCCCCTCGACGGCATCGATCTCGTGTCAACCGCGCTCAGAAGTGCTGCTTCGAAGGTGGAGAAGGACCACCAGGTTCGGATAGATGTGGTGACGGTCGGCGACCACCCCATCGACGACGGTTCTCGCGCGTTGGTTGGGGCTGCGGTTGAGGCCATGGTCAATGCGGCCAAGCATTCCGGTGCGGACCGGATGTCGTTGTACTTCGAGGCAGACGAGAACGAGATGCAGGTCTACGTGACCGACCAGGGGAGAGGCTTCGATCTCGGAGACGTCGGAGACGATCGACGAGGGATCGCTGATTCGATCAGATCTCGGGTCGAGAAAGCCGGAGGTAGCGTTGACATAGTCAGCGAGACAGGTGAGGGAACTGAAGTGATACTCCGACTGCCATTGGAGAAGGCATGAGTGTCAGGGTCTATTTGGTGGATGATCACCGACTGTTCCTGTCGGGTGTCAGGGCTGAGCTCGCCGAAGAGTTCCACATCATGGGTTCGGCTTACGACGTCGACACGGCCATCGTCGAGATCAGAGGACTCAACCCCGACGTAGTCCTGATCGACGTGCACATGCCCGACGGCGGGGGCATCGCGGTCATCGAGAGTGTTACCGAGACAAACCCCGATGTGAAGTTTCTGGCGCTGTCGGTCTCTGATCAGGCGGAGGACGTGATCGCCATGATTCGGGCGGGCGCTCGAGGATACGTCACCAAGACGATCGAGCCGCCAGAGCTCGCTGATGCGGTGAGGAGGATTCACGCAGGAGATGCGGTCTTCTCGCCCCGGCTGGCCGGGTTCGTTCTCGACGCGTTCGCTGGTGCGATTCCATCCGACGACGACCCAGAGCTGGACCAGCTCACATCACGAGAGAAAGACGTGCTTCGGCTGATCGCCCGCGGATATGCCTACAAACAGGTGGCAAGGAAGCTCGAAATCTCGATCAAGACGGTGGAGACACACGTTTCATCGGTTCTACGGAAACTCCAGCTCTCCAACCGACACGAATTGGCTCGATGGGCGAGCAAACGACGCATTGTTTAGCCCTTGTACTTGACACCACCTTTGAACACGTGAGTCACGTTGTTCGGATCCGTCAATACGGAAACGTCGGCTGACGGATCGCCAGAGACGCAGATCACGTCGGCATCCATACCCTCGATGAGCCGACCTGAGTTTGGTGCCTTGGGGCCGAGTGTTGCCGGGCCGGTGGCGGTAGCAGCTTCTATGGCCTGGAGGGGGCTCAACCCGCAGTCGACGAGAAGCGGCAACTCTTCGGCATTGCGTCCCCAGAGATTCGACCCAAATATGTCTGTCCCCATGGCGATGGTGACGCCCTTTTCAATCGCCAGGGAGACGGCGTTCTTGTGGTTGTCGGCGGTTGCCTTGATCTTCGCCTTGGCATAGGCGGGCATGCCACGTTCTTCACCTTCGCTCATCAACAGCTCGACGATGAAGCGGGTGGGAACCAGGATCACGTCGTTGTCGACCATGGCATCGGCCACCTCTTCGTCCAGGTATGTACCGTGTTCGAGTGTCTTAACACCCGCCTCGATGGCCGCCATCATTCCCCGTTTCCCATGGGTGTGGGCGGCTACCAGCACTTCCATGCGGGTTGCCTCATCGACTATGGCCTCGAGCTCGGCCTTGGAGAACTGAGGGAGATGAGGATCGTCGATCTGTGACATCACGCCTCCGGAGGCGTGGATTTTGATCACCTTCGCTCCCGCACGCAGCAATCGGCGCACACCCGCTCGAGCCTGATCTGGGCCGTCGACGACTCCATCCTCACCCCAGTGGGCGGCTGCCAGCGCTCTTGAGTGTTCCAGCGGCAACCCGTGAGAATCGCCGTGACCACCGGTCATAGACAGGGTCGCCCCCGATGCGTAGATGTTCGGTCCCGGAATTTGACCTTCGGCAATGGCCACAGCGAGGAAGACTCCAACGCCGCCCACCTCACGAACGGAGGTGAAACCAGCCTGCAGGGCACGCATCGCATCGCCGACGGATCTCGCGGTCGTGATCTGGGGTCGTGTGGCAAATACTTCGTCGATGTTGGCGTTGTAGACGCCCATGAAGTGCCCATGACACTCCCACAAGCCCGGCAATACAGCGTCGGTGGAGACAACTTCGGCTCCAGGCGTCTCTGGAGCCTCATCGCGCGGTCCGGCGTATGCGATCACAGGGCCTTCGAGAACAACGACACCGTCGTCCAACACGGAACCGCGGCCGGGAATGAGTCTCTTGGCTTCGATGCGCATGGTCATCAAAGGACCGCCTCGACTGGTGACTTGGTTGTCACCTGCAGACCGCCCATGGTCACAAATCCGGTGATTATCACGGTCGGAGCATCGTCGTCGGCCGTAGTTCGAGTGTTGTCCGAGAAGGCGCCCAACATGGTTGAGCCGTTGAACACCACACGCCAGCCGTCGGGGACGATGAGGCTCACACCTCCGATCAGTACTGCAACGTCGAGTCTTATTCCGGTTGGCGCCGGATTTGCCTTCCTGAGATCGAGCAGGACCCCTCCAAAGATCGAAAGGATCTTGCCGCCGTAGAAGGCGTCGGCCGAACTGACCAATTCACGGCCTTCGAATATCGCGATCAGATCGATTTCCTCGGTCTCCGGTCGGGCGTTGGACTCGAGGAGGAACTTGGCGGCCAAGGCCGCGCCGAAGGCTGCTACCAGTGCAGCTCCAAAGAGTTTGGTGATGAATTTGAACACGAGCTCAACTCTAAGGGCTTGTTCATCGTGACGGATGGAGCAGTTCACAGGCCGGGGCCGCAACACCTCTGGTAATTCCCTTGACGGGGAGGCATGAAATGCGAGATGATGGCTTCATCACTCGAGAGGAGCGCAAATGACCATGATGCGACGCACTGCGTCCTTCAACGCTGCAGACAAATTCTGCACCTGCGCCCTCACTCAGTCGGGCCTCGTGCCGAACCCACAGCTAAGGCGGCTCTCAGTCACGTGACGTGACATTTCCTTGTTCCAGAAAGCCGCCGGAGCACCCGGCGGCTTTTTGTTTGGCACAACGAAGACCGCAAATCGCATCTGATCCACATCCACGAGGTATGACATGAATCACAGTTTGAGAGAATTACAAGAAGAAGGTCGATGTAGCAGTGAAGGGAGCCACGAGCTCTTCTTCTCCGAAAGCCCCCAGGAACTGGCACAAGCCCAGCGCATCTGCGCCGGGTGTCATGTCAGAGTCAAATGCCTCGAAGTTGCTTTGGAGGACGATCTCGAATGGGGTGTATGGGGTGGCGTCATCTTCTGGGACGGTGAGCCATTTCATCGTCGCCGGGGGAGAGGTCGCCCGCGACATGCCGACGAGAGTCTTCCTCTGGAGGCTGACAGGAGAGAGCTCCTGGAGTTGGTCAGATCAGCCTGAAGAGTTTCAGGATACGGCCAGCTCCCGGAGTCCTCCGGGAGTTGACGGGTGCCTCATCTTGGCCAGAGCTTTGGCTTCAATTTGGCGAATGCGTTCACGGGTGACGTTGAAGTGCCTCCCAACCTCATCGAGGGTGGCGGGCTCTCTGTTGCCCAGCCCATAGCGCATCTCGATGATCGTGCGCTCCCGCTCGTTGAGCCGGTCGAGCACATACTTGAGATTCTCGATATTGAGTTTTGATGCGATCAGCTCGAATGGCGCTGTGGCATCGATGTCCTCTATGAAGTCACCGATCGTCGCGTTGTCGTCGCCAACGGGCTCGAAGATCGAGACCGGTTCCGGGGCAACTTTCCGGGCCTCGCGAATCTTGTCGACAGTGAGACCCGACTCTTCAGCGAGCTCGTCGTCGGTGGGCTTTCTACCGAGACGTTTGGTGAGGTTGGTCTCGGCTGAGTGCATCTGAGTGATCGTGTCCATCATGTGAACCGGGACTCTGATCGTCCTGCTCTTATCAGCGATGGCACGGGTGATGGCCTGACGGATCCACCAGGTCGCATATGTGGAGAACTTGAAGCCCTTCCGATATTCGAATTTCTCAACGGCCCGGATCAGTCCGAGGTTGCCTTCTTGGACCAGATCGAGAAACGGGAGCTTGGCGTGGCCGTATCTCTTGGCAATGGAGACGACGAGCCGAAGATTGGAACGGATGAATGTTTGACGGGCCTCTTCACCGGCTCGGACCATCTGACGCAGCTTGCGACGCTTTGTCTGGTCCTTCTCCGTTTCGAGGGCCAACTCGGCCTTGCGACCGGTCTCGATCGCCTTGGCCAATCGGACCTCATCCTCTGCCGTGAGCAGGTCATAGGTGCCGATACCGTCCAGATACTGGCGGATCGCCTCGTCGCTTACTTCTCGTTCTATTGACCGCTTAACCATGACCTCACAACCGTGTTCGGCCAGCGTAGGAACGGCACCGGCCAGTCTTGGGGATTTGTCAATATCTCTATCGACACTTATCCACAAGGAGATAAATAGGCAGCTAGACCCAATCTTGGAATGGGCTGAACGACCTGTCTCTCAGGTCTCCCTGGTCAGTCTTGCGGTCAGATGAAGAAGCAGGTGATCGGTCGTCGTGGTGTGCATGTACATGTCGTAGGTCAGGGACTCGACATTGAGATGGATGTTTCGTCTCGCCTCTACCACTCTCTCGTCACCGGCGAACGACTTGCTTGTCAGGTCGAGCGCCCAACCACTCCCGTTCATGCCCCAGGTGCCAATCAAGGATTCGGCACGACCGCCCTGGGCATTGTTGATGAGGACGGAGCCGTCACTGGATATTCGCAGCAAACCCGTCTCCCAATGTGAGACGACTTCACCATCGGGGGTGGCCCTCCAAGTCCGCTGTTCGTAGTGGAGGGAGGGATGGTCGTCCCTTGCCGTGAAAGAAGTCACCTCCCTGTAATCGAACGAATCGATGGTCGGGTATTCACCATGGCCTGATCCGGTCCAAGTACCGACCAGATTCCCGACCAGGGTTGCAACCTCAGGTGAGCGGCTCATGAAGCGAGGCTAGGGCGAGCGTGTGAGGTGATGTGGCCCTCGTGCCGCCTTCTCGTAGAATCTCGCACCGATCGGGCGTTTAGCTCAGTTGGCTAGAGCACTGCCCTTACAAGGCAGGGGTCGGCGGTTCGAGTCCGTCAACGCCCACTCTGGGGAGCAATCGACTCTCACTGACCTCGCTGTTGGGGTGCGGCCAGGTGGGACACCGGTCCGGCTGCACCCCGGGCTCCCATCGCGTAGCTTCTCACCGATGACAGACGAATCAGTACAGCGTTGGCTCGACTCGTATATCTCGGCGTGGAAGACGAGTGACCCGGAGGCCATCGGGGAGCTCTTCACCGACGACGCCGTCTACAGCTATCGGCCATGGATCAGCGACCGTCATACGGTCACCGGCCGTGACGCGATCGTTGCAAGTTGGCTCAAGTCCCCCGATGACCCGGCCATCTGGGAGGCCCAATACGAGTCGTACGCTGTTGAAGGAGACAAGGCGGTAGCCGTGGGTTGGACCCGATATTCCGCTGAAGGGGAACAACCTGAGAAGCTCTACCACAACGCCTATCTGCTCCGGTTTGACGATGACGGCCTGTGTGCGGAGCTCCGCGAGTTCTACTTCTTGGAGAACTGAACAGGAGAGTGGTTCAGGTCCACGGATTGCGCTCAGAAAGGTAATGCCCAACGAGCCTTACTGTGTACGTTAAGATATCGCCTTTGAGGGATCCACGATGGTCACCGACATCACAGCAACAAAAGGGACCCGGGCCCCGCTGAGCAAAGAGCTTGTTTTGCGTGGCGCTGTCGCAGTTGCCGACGCAGAGGGCATTGAGGCGCTCACCATGAGACGGCTCGCCGAGCACCTAGGTGTTGAAGCCATGTCCCTCTATTACCACGTCGCCAACAAAGAGGCGGTTCTGGATGGGGTTGCCGAGACCCTCGTCGACGAGATTCAGGAAGAGTTGGGTGATCTCGGCACCGGTGTCGATGCAAGCAGCTGGAAGAGCACTCTTCGTGAGGTGTTGTTGAGCGCTCGGAAGGTCATGCTGCGCCACCCCTGGGCGCCAGCTGTTTTCGAGACGCGGACGAAGATGAGCCCTTCGATCGTGCTCTACTTTGAGCGGCTGTTGGGGATCCTGCGGGAGGGGGGCTTCTCCTACGACCTCGCTCATCACAGCATGCACGCACTAGGGAGCCGGGCGCTCGGATTCTCTCACGAGATGTTCCAACCGGAAAGCGCCGAAGCCGAAGAAGAAGCCGACGAGATGTTTGAGCACATGTTGGAGAATCTTCCATACTTGGCGGGGATGATGATGGAGATAGTCCACGATGATCCCGATTCCACGTTGGGCTGGTGTGATGATCAGACCGAGTTCGAGTTTGCTCTTGACCTCGTCCTCGACGGTCTTGAACAGCGGCTTCTCGTCGAGTCCTGAGCTAATCGATCGGCCGCTCTGACTCACACCCGTGGATCTCAATCCTGATTCGCCTTGGCATTCTCACCCTGCCGGTCAACGACTGCCCAGCATCTGATCGACCGGGGCATAGTCATCTGTCAGGACGTGGGCGTCGCCGATGAAGTCGACCAAGGTCTGGCCGTCCAGTACCCGCTCCACGCCGTTTCGGGTCTCCATCGATTCTTGTATCGAACCGAGATCAAAGTCTTGATCCGAGCCGGCTAGGACGAAGTTTCCGCCTCGCCCGTTGACGAATGCAGCGGAAGGCGCAAACACGATCACGTTGTCGAAGACTTTGCCCATTGTGGCCGCCGCGGACCTGACAAACCTGAGGTTGTCGAAGTCGATGACGTTCATCGCGTATAGGCCCTGACCGGTTAGAACCCGCGAGATCTCGGTAAGGAACTCGACCGTCGTCAGGTGCCACGGCACGGAGTATCCCGAGAAGGCGTCGCCAACTACCACATCCACCGAATTGTCCGCGATATCGCGTATCGACTGGCGGGCGTCTGCGATCACAACATCAACGTCGTCTTGGAGCGCCAGATGGTTCTGGCCGATCTCGACGAGCCCCCGATCGATTTCGAGGACGATGTTGTTGCTTCCCGGCCGTGTTGCGCTGACGTAGCCGGGGAGAGTGAAGCCTCCACCGCCGACGGCCACAACGGTCAGCGGGCCCGCCTCTGCGTGGGTGTTGATGATGTCGACAACTGTCTTCAGATAGCGAAACTGGATGTGCTCAGGGTCATCCAGATCGACATAGCTGTTGCTGAGACGATCGAGGATCAGGGTACGGCCGCTGCTCGGAGCGTCGTCGACCTCGATCCATCCACAGTGATAGGGCGTCTCGAACTGGCATGGCCCGGCAATCGCAAAAAGCAGCGCCGACAACCCAACGGCCCCGAAAACCAAGATGGCCATCATCCAGCGCTGCTTGCTGACCCAGGTCAGGACACCGACGCTCACCAGGATGAGACCCAACGCTGCCACGATCGGACGGGTCGGGAACGCGGCAATCAAGAAGAACCCGGTGATGAAGGTTCCGAACAACGCGCCAAAGGTCCCGACAGCCGAGAACGAGCCAACAACTGTGCCGGTGGAATCGAGCGACGAGAGTTGCATTTTCACGATCAGTGGTGGGATCGCCGAGAGCACGGCAGCCGGCAAAAAGAAGCCAACAACAGTCAAGGTCACTATCGAGGCCGGTCCGGTAGATGCTGATCGCCCGAGAACATCCACGATCAGCGGTGACGCCATCGCCGTCAGACCACCAAACACGAGGACAGGACCGACCAGTGCCGCGGGATCGATACGGTCGGCGGCGCGACCTCCCACCCAGGCTCCCGCGGCGATGCCCGCAAGAATCACACCGATCACACCGGTGAAGACTTCGAGACTGACTCCGAGATAGGGAGCCATAAGTCGGACTGCGAGGATTTCTATGACGAGGACCGCGGCCGAGCTGAGAAACACCAAGAGCCTCGCTAGGGGAGTCGACATCTCAAATACCCAGAATCGATGGGTAAGCCCACCCCGGCGGTGCTACGAGCGGCCTCTCTTTGGAATCAGCATCCTTTGAATCAACTGCAATCACTCGCACGGGAGTCGAGATGTCGCGAGCTCGGCGAAAGGTCGTCAATCTCGGGTCAGGGCGAGGAGGCGCAGGATTTCGAGGTAGAGCCAGACCAGGGTGACCATCAGTCCGAAGGCTGCGAACCATGACATCCAGCCTGGCGCCTGGTTGTTGATGCCTCGTTCGATGGTGTCGAAATCGAGCAGCAGGTTGAACGCGGCGATCCCGACAATAAGCACGCTTATGAGAATGCTGAATGGACCGCCATCCCACACAAATGGAATGCTGACACCTAAGAAGCTGAGGCCAATCGAGATTAGGTAGAACGCAAAGACACCAACGGTGGCCAAGATGATTGTGGACCGGAGGCGCTGGGTCACCTTGATGATCCGGTTGGCATACAAGATCAGCATCGCGACGAAAACGGCGAAGGTTGCCAGGACCGCCTGCACGACAATTCCGTCGTATATGTCGGAGTAGGTCTTTGATATCACTCCTACCAGCACGCCCTCGGCGAGGGCATAGAGCGGAGCTGTGAACCGTACCCATTGCGGTCTCACGACCGTTGCCACCAGGAGAATGATCGTTACCACGAGTGAACCCCAGAAAATGGGACCGAGATTGTCGACGGTGGCCTGGGTCCACCCGAATGTGGCCGCGCCAATCAGAAGCACGAAGAGCAGACCAGTCTGGCCGAGCACCGATGACATCGTCATCGTGTCGCCGCCATCGACGACAGGTGCGCTTCCGCCTTTGGTGTCCTTCTCAGTGCCGAACTGCTTGGTTAGAACCGGGTTTGCCATGGGTGCCAGTGTAGAAATCGAGGGTCTCTATTCGGTCTGGGACGATCCTGTGCGGACTGGTGGTGCGGCCAGGCCGACCGATCGGGATTGGGCTCCGGCCGGTTGGCTAGTTTTCTCTTATGACCAATCTCGAGGATCGCGTTGTCTTGGTAACCGGTTCTTCCAGCGGCATCGGGGAAGCGACAGCTCGTCGTTTTGCCGATGTTGGCGCCAAAGTGGTGGTCAACTCGTCGAGCAGCGTCGACTCAGGTGTTGCCGTCGCAGAATCGCTTGCTACTGAATCTTTCTATCACCGAGCAGATATCAG
>JBAVIK010000366.1:0-2304 GCA_049686815.1 Acidimicrobiia bacterium
ATGGTCATGTGTCCACAGTTCGAGCAAACGGGTGCATCACCCATGTTCTCGGCAAGGGCGACATCAGCGACAACAGGTCTCTCGCTGGCGGTTGCTGCCGTCATGGTTTCCCCCCTACCAACCCGTGCTGGGGCCACGTTTGCCACGGTCCTCTCCTGTTGAGGAGCTTTGCCGTTGGGGGATTCGACGAATTCGACGGCCCTCTGGATCACATCGACATCGCTTTCCGCGACCGCGTCGGTCAGATCCAATTGGACACCCGCCTCGACGGCGAGACCCTTTGGAGGCGCTGCGAGCTCGGTGTCTCGATCAGGGGGGACCTGAGCCAGCTCATCCCGCTTCAGATACTCGACACCGAGTGCGCGAAACACGTAGTCGATTATCGAGTTGGCCATCTTGATGTTGTCGTGCCCTTCCACCATCCCTCGTGGCTCGAAGGTCTGGAACGTGAAGGTGTCGACGAACTCCTCGAGGGGCACTCCGTACTGCAGCCCCTTGGACACGGCGATGGCGAAACAGCTGAGGATCCCCTTCAATGTTGCGCCCTCCTTGGCAAGATCTATGAAGATCTCGCCGAGGGTCCCGTCTTGGTATTCACCGGTGCGTAGATAGACCTTGTGCCCGCCGACGCGGGCCTCTTGCAGATAGCCCGATCGTCTCGCAGGCAAGAGAAAGCGTGGAGGCTTCATTCCTTGGGCGTAGGCCTGTGTTGGGGAGAGCCCGGCGGGCAGATTGCCCCAATGGATCGTCTTCTCCTGTTCGACGGCAGCTGTGAACTCGGCTGAGTCTTCGTCTTGGTGGTCACCTTCGTCCGATGTCGAGTTCAGTGGTTGTGCAGCTTTCGACCCGTCCCGGTAGAGGGCCATCGCCTTGAGACCAAGTTCCCAAGACAACCTGTACGCCCCTTCGATGTCCTCGGTGGTCACCTCATTTGGCATATTGATCGTCTTTGAGATGGCACCTGAGATGAACGGCTGCGCCGCAGCCATCATCTTGATGTGCCCGTTGTGGTGGATGAAACGTTGCCCGTACTTGCCGTTCTTGTTGGCGGTGTCAAACACGGAGAGATGCTCATCTTTGATATGCGGGGCACCTTCGATGGTCTGGCGACCACAGATGTGGTCGTTGGCCTCGACGATCTGTTGGCGGGTGAACCCAAGCGATCGCAGCAGATCGAAATCCCACGATGTGTATTCGTCGACCGAAAACCCCAGGCGCTGCATTGTCTCCTCACCAAACGTGAAGACGTTGAAGGCGTGTTTCAGCTCGAACACGGCGGGCAAGGTCGCCTGCAGTTTGATGAGGTCTTCTTCATCGAATCCCTTTTCGATCAGAGTCTCGGTGTTGACATGCGGGCCACCTTCGATCGAACTCGTCCCCACGATGTACTCGACGACGTCGTGGATCTGATGGATGTCGTACCCAAGACCGGTGAGCGAGGGAGCTACAGACTGGTTGACGATCTTGAAATATCCACCGCCGGCGAGCTTCTTGAACTTGACCAATGAGAAGTCGGGCTCGACACCAGTGGTGTCACAATCCATGAGCAGACCGATCGTGCCAGTTGGAGCGAGGACAGTCGCTTGGGCGTTGCGGAAGCCGTTTCGCTCACCCAACTCGACAGCCAGATCCCACGAGTTCCTTGCTTCAGCCAGCAGGTCTTCCGGGCAGGCTTCGGCGTCGATCCCCATCACGCTCGTTGTGATGCTGTCGTAGTCGTCCCCGTCGTACGCAGCGACCCTGTGGTTGCGGATGACCCGAAGCATCGCATCCCGGTTTTCCTCGTAGCGCGGGAAGGGCCCGGTCGTCTCAGCGATCTCAGCTGAGGTGGCGTATGCGAATCCGGTCAGAATCGAAGTCATCGCCCCAGCGATTGCACGACCTTCTTCAGAGTCGTAGGCGATGCCCTGACGCATGAGCAGCGAGCCGAGGTTGGCGTACCCGAGCCCGAGAGTTCGATAGTCGTATGACCCCTGTGCGATCTCTCTTGACGGGAAGTGGGCCATGGCCACCGAAATCTCCAACACGATGGTCCACAAACGGATGGCGTGCTTGTAAGCCTCGATGTCGAAAACACTGGTTTCGTCGTCGTAGAACCTCACCAGATTGATCGAGGCGAGGTTGCAGGCAGTGTCGTCCAAGAACATGTATTCCGAACAGGGGTTTGACGCCCTGATACGCCCTCCGGCGGGGCTGGTGTGCCACTCGTTTATCGTCGAATCGAATTGAAGACCTGGGTCTGCACAGGCCCATGCAGCCTCGGCAATGCGACTCCACAATTGCCGAGCTTTGATGGTCTTGCGG
>JBAVIK010000367.1:0-3644 GCA_049686815.1 Acidimicrobiia bacterium
TATCCAAGAGGGGAGATGAATGGCTCACGGTGACGCTATATGGAACTAGATGCAGGCTTGTTGCGGCTCGGTCGAAGGTTCCGGCGTGTGGTACGTGCGACTTTCCCCTGCGCTAGGTGCAGCGGACCTCATGGGCCATCCGCTTCGACACAGTTGGCAGGTAGGTCGTTGCCGCTGACCTTGAAGTCGTCGCACACCAGGAACGCATCGTTTCTGGCGCCAAAACCCCAACCCACCGCCGCGAAGATCACCACCGCAGCGACAACCGCACCCTTATTCCTCGTCGATAAGTTGAGAAACTCCGGGTTGATCGCAGAAATGAGCACCCAGGCAATGAATGGGAGCGTAAGCAGAGTCACGACGATTGCGACAACGAAGACGCTCTCATCGAGACGCTCACCGTCGGCTGGTGAGTCGAGAAACGCCAGGACTACCCACGCCGATGGCAGAAGAAGGATCACTCTGCCCCACCACGATCTAGGTGGCAGCCGACCGATCAGGGACGCGATGAGAACGATGGTCGCCATCACCCAGACGGCCAGGATTCTGTCGAAGAAGATCACGCCAAACGCGCCAAAATTGAATGCCAGAGCGAAGGCGACAGTCGCGGCCGGAACCACGATGAGCAGAGTGGCTCGGTCTTCCCCGCTTGGTTGGTCGGTGGTCACGAAAGACATTGTGGTGGACCGATCCGTGGCCTGTCGAGTAATCCATGTAGCGACGAATCCCAAGAGCCTCGACCGCGAGTCATTCCTCAGACGATTCGGAAGTCAGTGGCCCGCATCACTTCGGTTCGTGAGCGTCGCCGATGGATGATCATTTCGCCAGAGACAGACGTTTCTGGGTGCTAGTGGGTCACGCTGTCGTCATCGGACTGATGTCAGGAGGTGCAGCACTCCTGTTTCTCCGACTTGTCGCCGTGGGGACCCAACTGATTTGGCCGGACGAGATCAACTATGGGTGGATGGGTGGATCCTGGAGTTGGGTCTTGGTGCTTGGCCTGGCTGGATTGGTTGTTGGGACCCTGCGGGTAGTGCTAGAGGTCCCCGAAGAAATCAGTGGCTCGCTGACCATCGTTCAGACAGCTTCTGTCGATCGAAGCACGGCGCTGCAGGCGATTGGCATATCGCTCGTGTCGCTGGTCGGCGGCTCGAGCCTGGGTCCATTCGACGCTGCGGTTCGGTCCGGAGCGGCAGTGGGAGATTGGGTTGGTGTCAACCGACGTCTGCCGGAAGAGGACCGCGAAGTCGATGTCGTGAGTGGAATCAGCGGATCATTGGGCGGGATGCTCACCGCAGCCTTCCTCGCCACTCTTTTCGTCACGGAACTGCGATGGATGGAGAAGAAGCGCTACTTCCGGGTTCTCATCCCGAGCCTGACCGCGGCCATCGCCGGGTTTGTCATCGTTTTTGCGTTCATAGGAGACACGTTCCTCGGAGTGTTCTCCCTCCCCACCTACGAAATCGAGCTCTGGCACTTCGCAGCCGCAATCGCCCTCGGATTTCTGGGGGCCACGTTGTCATGGTTGCTTGGCTTGACCGTGTTCGCATTGAGACGTTGGCTCATACCCCTGGTTGACCACCGAGTCCTGAGAGCCACTATCGGCGGTGT
Organism: Acidimicrobiia bacterium; assembly: GCA_049686815.1. Classification (GTDB taxonomy): domain Bacteria; phylum Actinomycetota; class Acidimicrobiia; order Spongiisociales; family ZC4RG35; genus JBAVIK01. The sequence continues at coordinate 1,612 of JBAVIK010000367.1, forward strand.
GGCGCTCGGAATCGCTGCAATGCTCCTACCACTGACCCTGGCGTCCGGGAAGGGCCAACTCAGTGAGGCCATCGCCGACTTCGAACAACTAGGGGTGGCCGTCCTTGTCGCCTCTGTACTGGTGAAGATCTTGACAGTGGGAATCAGCCTCACCACCGGCTTCATTGGAGGCCCCGTCATGCCGACACTCTTCATCGGTGGGGCGGCCGGTCTGGCGGTTCATGCGATCGTGCCGGAAGTCCCGATAGCGTTGGCTTTCTCCTGCATGCTCGTCGCCGTTCCGGGCGTCTCATTGGGCGCACCGTTCACGATGCTCTTTCTCGTCGCATTGACCGTGGGGCTCGGGGCGGTGGAGGCCACCCCTGCCGGCCTCGCTGTGCTCACCGCATACACGCTGAACGCAGGCATGGGGTGGTTTGGGTTGCCGAGCGACAAGAGCAAAGTCGACATCGACGATCCCAATGTTCAGACCGAGCTCTTCGAACTGGGCGAGGTTCCACCACCGCCGGACGGCGGCTGATGGCCAGGATCGTCGGCATCCACGGCGCGTTTCACGAGCTTTGGGGGCCGAATCAGATTCATGCGCGCTGGTTTCCGGCGATTCTCGATGGGCTGTGGCACCACCGAGCCACCGCGGCGAGCGATGAGTTCGAGGTTGCCTTCTATGGCGATGTCTTCCGCACACGCGTCGACCAAGGGCCACCGGATGATGTCGAGCTGAGGGAGGTTGCGGACAGAAGCGGGTTCTCCGACGTGGCTGACGCACTGATGGGACCGGGTGGCATCGATGTTCTTGCTGAGATTATCGGCGTCACAGTCGCCCGTCGGCTCCTGCATCAGTTGGGTCGATATTTCGCCGACGACGGGGTTCGGGACATGGTTGGGCGTCGACTGGAGGCGACGATCTCAGATGATACTTCGGTGATAATTGCCCACTCGATGGGCTCGGTGATCGCCTACGAATGGCTGTGTCATAACCCAGACTTGCCGGTCCGAACGTTGATCACGCTGGGTTCACCCCTTGGCGGGCCTTTTGTCCAGGCGAGCCTGTTGCCATCCGCTCGACAAGGCATCCGACCATGGCCCGCCGGTCTCGATTCCTGGGTCAATGTGGCGGCCGTCGGTGACTCAGTTGTCGTCGAGTCGAACCTCGCCAAACTGTTCGACGGGCCCGTCCAAGACGTAGCCGTCGACAACGGAGCCAGAACACATGACGCCGAGCCCTATCTGAATGCATTCGTCACTGGCGCTGCACTCGCACAGGCCTTGGGGCGTCCTGTCGGGATAGACGCTTGGACCTGACCAGATAGCCGACCCCGGTCCATTCGCAGATTGGGTGATGCTCGCTCACCCTGTCAGGTTCTAGCTTCTCGCGAGGTCGAGCCAGGTGGTCCAATGTCCAAGAGCAACACAGTCCTCGCAATCCCGGCTCCCGGCAAGACGGAGCTCATTGAGAAGCCGTACCCAAAGAGGGTCTCCGGCTACGCGATAGTCGAAATCGCGATCGCGCCCGTCTGCAATGAGGCAACGATCTATCGGGACCACAGGTTTGAGTGGCACGACGGCCCCGAGCACCTCGGGCACGAAGGTGTCGGAACGGTCGTGGACATCGACGACAGCTCCCGATTCTCGATTGGTGACCGAGTTGTGGTCTTCCAAGGCAATCCGTGCGGGCACTGTTTCGTCTGTGTCCAGGGGTTGTCTCCGACTCACTGTCTCTCCATCCCATATGAGAGCCACGAGGGAGGCTTCGCTCCCCAGGACGTGACCGGGGGTCTCCTCGGCATCGAACTGGCAAATGGGTCAGAGTCCGGTGGGTTCGGGATGGCCCGTTTTCGTCTGGCACCGGAGCGGATGCTGATGCGCATTCCGGACGGCTTGTCGTTTCACTATGCCGCCGCTGCTAATTGCTCTTTTGGCGCCAACTACAGCTTCGCTGAGGAGATGAAGGTCAACGCCGGCGACGTCGTCCTGGTGGCCGGTGTGGGATTCATGGGGCTGGGGGCGGTCATCAACGCTGCATATCGCGGCGC
>JBAVIK010000368.1:0-9694 GCA_049686815.1 Acidimicrobiia bacterium
CAAATGCACCCGGGCCTGTTCCTTCTGCAACGTGACAACCGGCAAGCCGACCGAATTCGACATTTTCGAGCCCTTCAGAGCCGCCGAGGCGATTGAGACGATGAATCTGAAGCATGCAGTGATCACATCGGTGAATCGGGACGACCTCGATGACGGGGGCTCGACGATCTTTGCTCAGACGATCGTGGAGTCTCGCCGGCGATCACCGACCACCGAGATCGAGGTCCTGATCCCGGATTTCAAAGGAGATCGGGAGTCGCTGCAGACTGTGATGGATGCTCGCCCCGAGGTCCTCAATCACAACACAGAAACTGTGTTGCGGCTACAGCGTGACATAAGGACTTCGGCATCGTATGGCCGGTCTCTGGCCTTGCTCTGGCGAGCCAAGCAGATGTACCCCGAGGGTCTCAACAAGTCGGGTCTGATCGTGGGGATGGGCGAAACCAAGGAAGAGGTCCTCGCCACGCTGGCCGATATGCGGGCGGTGGGCATCGACATCATCACCATCGGCCAGTATCTCCGTCCCACAGCCCGTCATCGACCAATACACCGCTATGTCCATCCCGACGAGTTCGCCGAGTACAAGAGGTTCGGGGAGAGCATCGGGCTGCCGCATGTGGAGTCCGGCCCCTTGGTCCGATCCAGCTATCACGCCAAAGAGAGCCGTGAAGCCGTCCCCGTGTCGATCGGGGCAAAGGCCTGATCGAAGGGGCCGGGCTGGGGCGCTAGTTGGTTCGTTCGATGACGATCATCGCGAAGACCGAGCATTTGCGTCTCAGACACCCGATCTCGTCTGTCGCGCGCCAGAAGGGATACATCCAGCCGGGTTGCAGAGATCGAAGGGACACCCCACCGGAGACGACGTAGCGGATTGGCATCAACGGCTCGGACTCGCTCACCTTCAACAAATGCCATTCAGACTCAAAGCGGTTGCGGTCGCGCTCTACCACGATCCAGGCCAGGGCTGCGTTGGCTCCAGAAAGGGGTCCTGAGTCGGGGAAAGCCCATTCCTGCGCATCGGGCAACATCGGCTCGTCGTGAAAGCGCCCGTGGACGAATCGGGACCAGGCCGTGTTCCACGGTTCCACCATGATGATCCTGCCACCCGGGCGGAGAGTGCGTTGCGCCTCGCTGAGAAAGGCGGCAACGTCGGGGATGTGGTGGAAGACATTCGTCATCACAATCGCTCTTAGTGATTCGTCCTCAAACGGGAGACTTCTGGCGTCGACGACGCGGTCCACGCCCTCCACCGGGAAGATCTCGCTGGTCAGGGCCGTGGGAAAGAACTCCCCAAAAAAACCACCACCAGATCCGAGCTCCAGTATCGGCTGATTCCCATCCGGTATCCGTCGAACGATGCCTCTGTACCAGTCCTCGTATACACGACGAAGGAAAGGCTTCGACTCGATGATCTTCCTCCTGAGATTGGTGGTCTCAGGCGAATCGAGATCCGCGCCTCGGGTGAGTGGATGCTCCAGAAACCGGGGGATTGCCACCGTTGACCTAAATGAAGCGGAGTTTTCGGGCGGCGAACGCAGCCATGCGAAGCAGGACCACACCATGGCGCCATCGGTCGATGTTGGTTGAGCCGTAGCGACGCTGGCGATAGCGGATTGGGATGTCGACGATCTTGAGGTTGAGTTTTGCCGCACCGAACAGCAGATCGAAGTCTCCAAATGGGTCGAACTCACCGAAGTACTCTCGGTTGGCGGCAATCTTGTCGTAAGACTCCCTGGTGAGGACCTTTGTCCCGCACAGGGTGTCCTTGACCGGCTGACCGAGTAACCAACTGAATGTCAGGCCGAAGAGCTTGTTTCCCACCAGGTTGAGGAACTGCATGGCTTGATCCTCCATCGGGTAGACCAGACGCACTCCATTGATGAACTCCCCGGTTCCACTCGAGATGGCGTCGAAAAAGCGGGGCAGGTCCTCTGGTGCCACAGTCATGTCGGCGTCCAGAATCATCAGGACATCTCCGGTCGCCTTGGCGTACCCGAACCGCACGGCGTCACCCTTGCCTTTCCCTGGTTGTTGGTAGTAGCGAATATTGGGATCGTCGCGTGCGGTGACTACTTCTCGGATGACTTCGAGGGTGTTGTCGGTCGAATTTCCCTCTACGAACACCAACTCGGTGCGCGAGCCCATATCGGGAACCCGCTCCAGGATCTCCTCGATGTGGCCGGCCTCGTTGCGGGCCGGGACGACGACCGATACTGAGAGATCCGTTGAGGCCGACTCGTTAGTCCTGTAGGGATCGGGCCGGGCAACCATCATCGTGGTCAATGCCAAATGGTGGAATGGCCAGAGCTTCACCAGGAATCGATTGAAGAAGCCCCCTATCAGCGGAGTGGGAAACGGCCAGAGGATTTCACCCGAAGTCGCTATGACCTCGAAACCCGATACTCGCAGAAGGTTGTGCATGTCGGCGATCGACAGCCAATTCTGTTTGAGCATTGGCTGAGCGAAACCAAGTCTGCGAGCGATGCCAATCGGGAGTTGCCAGACCTTGTTGAAGAGATTGAAGATCACCCGGGTTTCGGGACGGCAGAGCCCGGACACCACATCGAGGAGTGTTTGGACGTCCCACACGTCATTGGCGAGATCCGAGATGATGACCACATCGAATGTCTGGTCGATCGCCAACTCGTGAACGTCGGCTTCGATGAACTGCAGTCCGGGATGACGTGACCTGGCCAAATCGAGGACAACGGGCGAGAAGTCCACGCCTACCCCGAGCGAGGGCTGCAATGACGCGAGAAGATCCCCGTCACCACACCCAAGCTCGATCACTCTCGACCCCGATGCGATGAGATGGCCATAGACCACCTCAAGGCGTCTGTGGTATTGGCTTGCCGCCGAGGTGTCCTCTTTCCCCGCCATCGAATCCCAGAATCTCCGGCGGGTGCTCTGATATCGCCGGTATGCCTTGTCGGAAGGTGCCTTGGTTCTCATCCCGTCACCGATCATCAGGTTGTACACGAGTGTCGAACTCCTCCAGGAAGTTCTGAAATGTGGCTGAGATCCCCTCACGCAACGATATTTGGGGCACCCAGCCGAGTTTCTCGAGTTTCGACGTGTCAAGCATCTTTCTCATGACCCCGTCTGGCATCGAGGTGTCGAATCGGTATCTCCCTTTCCAGCCAACAACCTCGGCGATGGTCTCGGCAAGCTCGATGATCGAGATGTCCTTCCCCACGCCAACGTTCAGATGCTCTTCGCCCGAATAGTTGATCAACGTGAAGACAACCGCGTCCGCTAGGTCGTCTGAGTGGAGAAACTCACGCCGGGGACGTCCGCTGCCCCAAAGTGTTATCTCACTGGTTCCGGAGACCGCTGCTTCATGGGTTTTGCGAATGAGTGCTGGCAGAACATGGGAGGTCTCGGGGTCGTAGTTGTCACCCGGTCCATAGAGATTGGTCGGCATCAACGAAATCACATTCATCCCGTATTGGCGAGTGAGCATCTTCCCGTACTCGAGCGCTGCGATCTTGGCGATTGCATAACCTTCGTTTGTTTCCTCCAGGTGGCCAGCGAGGAGATGCTCTTCGCGTATGGGTTGAGGCGACTCAGCCGGATAGATGCACGATGAGCCGAGGACTGCGACTTTCTCCACTCCGGCGATCTGGCAGGCTCGGAGAGCGTTGGTGGAGATCATCAGGTTCTCATAGAGAAAATCGGCCTGTGCCGATCGGTTGGCATGAATCCCGCCAACTCTCGCTGCGGCGATGATCGCCACGTCGGGCCGATTACCCAGGACGAATGTCTCCGTTTCCTTTTGTCGGGTCAGGTCGACCTCGTCGCTGGACGCGGTGATGAGCTCTGCCACCGGCTCGGTATTCAGACGTCTGACGATGGCGCTCCCCACCATCCCTCGATGACCGGCGAGCCAGATCCGCCGGCCACTCAGATCGAAGGGTGTCGTGCCCTTCAACTGAGTGCCGCCGCCGGATGACGGTCCCAAGCCAGTTGTCGTGCGATGTCCAAATCGAGGCCGATCGAATTGAGGTCTGATTGCACCATCAATGACACCAACTCCGGGAAACTTGTTTCCGGCCGCCATCCGAGCTGATCTCTTGCTTTCGTTGCGTCAGCTTTGAGATGCTCGACCTCTGTTGGCCGGAAATATGCCGGGTCGATTCTCACGAACGGCTCCCAATCCAAGCCAACCTCGGCAAACGCCAGCTGGCAAAACTCACGGACGCTATGGCTCTCACCGGTGCCGACTACGAAGTCGTCTGGCTCATCAGCTTGCAGCATCAACCACATCGCCCTGACATAGTCCTTGGCATATCCCCAGTCGCGAAGGGCGTCCATGTTGCCCAGATAGAGGTCCTTCTGGGTGCCGGCGACGATTCGGGCAACGGCACGGGTGATCTTCCTCGTGACGAATGTCTCGCCTCGCCGTTCTCCCTCATGGTTGAACAGGATTCCGTTGGCGGCAAAGAGGCCATACGCCTCTCGGTAGTTGGAAACCAACCAGTGGGCATAGACCTTGGCTGCCGCATAGGGGGAGCGGGGCCGGAATTCGGTGGCTTCGTGCTGAGGCGGTGCCGAGTCCCCAAACATCTCGGAAGTTCCCGCTTGATACAACTTGACGTCGATATCGGCATCCCTGATCGCTTCAAGAAGCCGGATGACACCGAGACCGTCGACATCCCCGGTGTACTCCGGTTGATGAAATGAGACGGCAACGTGTGATTGAGCCCCAAGGTTGTATATCTCGTTCGGCTTGACGGTGCGCATCACGCGAGCGATCTGAGAGCCATCGGTCAGGTCCCCGTAGTGGAGATGCATCTGTGCGGTGTCGTCGTGGGGATCCGTATAGAGATGATCGATTCTCTGTGTGTTGAAGGAGGAAGCTCGACGGATGATCCCGTGGACCTCGTATCCCTTTTCGATCAGCAGATCGGCCAGGTGCGAGCCGTCCTGGCCAGTGATGCCCGTGATTAGTGCTGTCTTCAACGTCGTCGGCCCCTTCCGGGAATGGCCAAGGACGCACGAGGTTACAGCGCATCTCTGATCGAACAGGACCTGCTGGCTTCGTTCATCGATGGAAGGACTCGCCAATTCACATCCATCCCCTTTCAGTGAATAGACCGCTGGCGCACAGATGTGGTCGAAAGAAGGCGGTAGGGCTTACCATGCCGCCTCATGTCAGTTTTGAGCGGCCCGGCGTTAGTCGTGATGACGCTCCTGATATTGGCCGGCATCTACAAACTAGTTGATCCTGCCCCAACCTCAGGGGCGCTCCGTTTGAGCGGTCTTCCATCCGCCCGGCCAATGGTGAGGGCGCTTGGCGCTTCCGAAATCGTGGCAGCAGGAGCGTGGCTAGCTTTCGGGGGCGGGCTCACCGCCGCAGTCGGGGCGGCGTTTTATGGTGGATTCGCCATATTTGTGATGAATGCGCTGGCAAGGAGACTCCCGATTTCGAGTTGCGGTTGTTTCGGATCAGTTGACACGCCCCCTTCGAAATCCCACATCGTGGTGAATCTATTGAGCGCGGGTGTCTTGGTCGCTGTATCCATAGTGCCACTGGGCCCGCTGGCTGGTCTCACGAGTGAGCCTCTCGGAGAGGTCATCCCACTGCTGGCTTTCGCTGGAGCCGGCGTTTACTTGCTGTACGGCGTTGTAGCCGTATTGCCCCTGAAGGTGGCGGCGCAACGATCGACAGCCATCGCCCTCACGGCCAGTCCTGGATCGCCGCGATGAGCTCGACACTCGTACGTCGAGCTTCCGAGATCCTGGACCGCCCGGTGAGCCGTCGTGGGTTCCTGAGACGTCTTGTCTACGGAGCGACTGCTCTCACCGTGGCGCCGATGAGCTACATGCTCCGTCCCGGCACGGCCTATGCGGCGATTTGCTCTTGTTCGGGGCAGTCCTGCAACTGCGGTGACACGTGTTGTGACGGCTACACCGAGTTTTGTTGTTCGATGTACGGCGAGAACGTCTGCCCGACAGGGACCATCCCCATGGGCTGGTGGAAGGCAGACGGTTCCGGTATCTGCGACGACCAAACCGGAGCCAAGCCCCGGTATTACCTCGACTGCAACATCGCCGACTGCGGTGGTTGTGGGTGTGGCTCCAACGGGATCTGCTCCGGTGCCTGTCAGGAACCCGACGTCTACACCTGTGGGTGTGGCAATGGCAACTGCGGCTACCGCAAAACGGCTTGCACCGGTTTCCGCTATGGCCAATGCAACCAGGAAGTGGCCTGTGTCGGGCCGATCGTCTGCCGGGTGGTTACCTGCACTCCACCGTGGGTCTGGGATGACAGCTGCACGACCACATCGGCCACAGATAACAACACACGATTCCACGATGCCGCTTGCCTGCGAGATGCCGACCCGCTTCCCAACGGCCGGCCGGTCATCGGGGACTGGACCGGTGACGGAATCCAGACACCTGGCATCTTTGCCAATGGTGTGTGGCACCTCCGCCGGTCCGACGGCGGGCCAAACATCGTCTTCACCTTTGGCGCTAGTGGCGACCTGCCGATCGTGGGAGATTGGAATGGTGACGGGGTCGATACGCCTGGAGTCTTCCGTCGAGGCACATGGCATCTCAGGAATTCGAACACCACGGGTGTTGCTGATTTCTCATTCGGCTATGGGGATCCTGGCGACTCTCCCTTTGTTGGGGACTGGACAGGGAACGGAATCGACACACCTGGTCTCTATAGACGCTCCGATGGGAAGGTCTACCTAAGGAACACCAACACCACCGGTTTCGCCGACATCGAGTTCTTCTTCGGGATCCCCCTGGATCTGCCGATTGCCGGCGACTTCAATGGAAACGGTCAGGACACGGTATCGATCTACCGACCCTCGGAGCAGCGTTTCTACATCATCAACAAGCTGGGTAAGGACAACGGCGGTCTGGGTTTCGCCGAGTATTCGTATCGGTATGGTGCTCCCGGAGATGTTCCCCTCATTGGCGACTACAACGGTGACGGCGTCGACACACCCGGTATATATCGATCGGGAACGTTCTACCTCCGTAATCAGAACTCGGCCGGCAACGCCCACCTGGTGATCCCATGACAGCGGTGCTGGTCATTGAGGCTGTTGCGATCCTATTGCTCGGCGTTTTGGTCGTCGGTCTGCTCAGAAGTCATGCCGAGATACTCCGCAGTCTCCACCAGTTGGGCTTTGGAGACGGCACACACCAGCCTGCTGCCGACGGCCCCGGTCCGCGTGCCAGGACGTCACAGAGCTCGCCGCAGGACATTTCGGGGGTAACCCTGTCAGGATCAGCAGTACATGTTGGTGTGGCAGGCACCAGCAACACGATGCTCGCGTTTCTCTCCAGTGGGTGCTCGGCGTGCATCGCGCTTTGGGAGGACCTGGTAAACCATGACCCGGTAGCCAATCTCAGAGACACCCGTTTGGTTGTCGTCACAAAGGGCCCGGAAGCGGAGAGTCAGTCTCGACTCGCCCAACTGGCGCCAGAGGGCGTCACTGTCGTCCAGAGCAGCGAAGCCTGGGAGGGGTATGGAATCCCGGTTACTCCATATTTCGTGCTGGTCGAAGGCAGCACCGGGGAAATAGTGGGAGAGGGGTCGGCTCCATCCTGGGGCCAGGTTGAGTCCCTCATCGGTCAGGCACTGGCCGACAAGAGCGAGGTGAACATCAACCTCCTGGACACGGACCCCGGGGAATTTCGTTCCGATGCCGAACTGAAGAAGGCCGGCATAGGTCCGGGTCACCCGAGTCTTCACCCAGCCCAGCCACCGACCAAGGACGGGATGCCGTGACCACGGCTATCGCTCTGGGAGCCGCCATGCTGGCGGCCGCGTCGGGTTGGCGAGCGACCTGGTCGCCATGAGGCGAATCGATGCTGACCAGCATCAATCCGCTCGGCGAGCGGTCCAGAGGTCAGAGATTCTGGCTCACGGCTACCTGGTATGTCACGGGATCCGTTCTTGGCGGGGTGATACTCGGTCTTGCCGCGGGGTATCTCGGTACGCTGCTTCCGCGTGGAGACTGGCGCGGTGTCGTTGCTCTGGTGGCGGTCATTTCGGGAGCCGGATTCGATCTTCTGAGGAAGCAGCCTCCATCTATCCATCGTCAGGTGAACGAGGATTGGCTCAGCCGCTACCGCGGTTGGGTGTATGGATCCGGGTTTGGCTTTCAGCTGGGGATCGGAATCACCACCATCGTCCCCAGCGCCTCCTTCTATTCGATCCTGATACTCATGATGCTCTCCGGCGAGGTGCTCGCCGGAGCCCTGATCGGAGGGATATTTGGCCTAACGAGGGCATCGGTGATCGGTGCCGTCGCCAGGATCAACACGCCCGGTGCTCTGAGGGAGATGATGAGACGAATGCAAAAGCGGTTGGAACTCGCCCGGGTGGCGGTGGTTGCCGCTCAACTCTTCGTGGCCGCCGCCGTAGCGACCGCATTGGCGACAACGGCATGATATGAGACTGACGGCTCACGGTATCGATGTAGATGTGCCACAAGGCTGGGACGGGGAGATTTATCGCCGCTCGGGCGGCTTCACAACACAAGGTGTGAAGAGTGAGAGTCCAAATCCGGTTTTGCACATCGCCAATTTCCCCATGCCGGCCACGAGAGGGGACTATGGATCCGGCGCGGTCGAGGTCATGGGCAGCGACTCGATCTTGATCGTGCTGTTCGAGTTCGGGCCAGAGTCGGTAGGCAAGGCTTTGTTCTCCACCGCCGGGATTCCGACTACGAACCCAGCGGACTTCGCCACCAATACGCTGCAACGCCCTCAAAAGGGCCAATCAGGAGCCCAATACTTCTTCACTGAACGTGGTCGAGCCTTCTGTCTCTACGTGGTCCTCGGTTCACACCCGAGACGTAACGAGTTGGTCCCAGAGGTGAATCAGGTTCTCAAGACCATCGACCTCGACACCCTCTAGTGACGCAGACTTCCTCGGCTGAGGTCTACTCATCCAGGCTCAACCGTCTCAGGTCGGTGATGACAGAAGAGGCGGTCGATCTGACTCTGCTTTCAGTGGGGCCCGACCTTCCATACTTCATCGGATACGAGGCGAGACCCTCCGAGAGACTGACGATGTTGGTCGTTAGACCCGATGACGATCCACTCCTCTTCATGCCAAGGCTCGAGGTTCCCAAGGTTGGCGACGTGCCCGTTGAGATCGTCGCTTGGGACGAAACCACCGATCCTTTGGAGGCTGTGGGGCTCATGGCTTCTTCAGCGAACCGAATAGCCATTGGAGATCACACTTGGTCGATGTTTCTGGTGGAGCTCCTTCGAGTGAAGTCAGACGTCGATTGGCTGTCCTCGTCCCGCCTCACCGCCCCACTGAGAATCGCAAAGGACGAAACTGAGCTTGGTCTCATCCGTCAGGCAGCTGAGGTCGTAGATCGGGTGCTCGCCCGAATACCTGGAGAAGTCGAGTTTGGCGGTCGCAGTGAAACGGAGGTGGCGTCCCACCTTCTGGCAATGACCGTCGCGGAGGGCTCGGACGTTGCGGCTCATTGCATTGTCGGCGCGGGCCCAAATGGCGCGTCGCCCCACCACGATCCGGGCCCCAACGTTATCGCGAGCGGTGATCTGGTGGTGTGCGACTTCGGTGGTCGCGTTGGGGGCTATCACTCGGATGTCACCAGGACCTTCTCTGTCGGGGAGCCGGAGCCGTTTGCGTTGGAGGTCCACGGAGTGGTGGAGGCGGCCAACCGAGCCGGAAGGGCCGCGGTGAGTC